>JAYTWE010000458.1:0-3259 GCA_043744055.1 Magnetospirillum sp. | reverse complement strand
ATCGATGATCTCGGCACGGCGCTGGAGGACTTCGCCCTGCTGGCCGCCGAGACCTATACCGCCGCCACCAACACCCAGATCCGGCTATCGTACAAATATTCCGTCGCATCTGCCCGGTGGGAGATCAAGCTTCATCGCACCAATGACCGCGACCAGGACGGCCGCACCGCCCATGAGATCCGGTGGGGCGAGATGCGGTCCTACCTGGAGGGTTCGCCCGATTACGGCGACGTCACCTTGTTGGCGATCAAGATGCGGGCCACCGACAATCTGTCGCAGCGCTCCAGTCGACTGATCAACGGCATCGTCACCCGCAAACTGCCGCTGTGGTCGCCGGAGAGTGGCTGGTCCGAGCCGGTGCCCACCCAAGCCATCGCCCTGGTGGCGGCCTATATCATGCGAGCGACCAACGGGGCGCAACTGGCTGATACCCGCCAGGACCTCGACATGCTGTGGCGACTGCACGCAGTCTGGGAGGCGCGCGGCGACCGCTTCAGCGGGGTGTTCGACACCACCACCACCGCCTGGGAGTCCCTGGTCAAGGTGCTGCGGACGGGGCGCGCCGCGCCCTATCAGCAGGGCGGCATCGTCCGCTATATCCGCGACGAGCCCCGCACCCTGCCGACAGCCCTGTTCAACGGCCGAAACATTGTCCGCGGCAGCTTCGCCATCGAATACGTCATGCCCGGCGAAGATACCGCCGATGCGGTAACGGTGGAGTTCTTCGACGAGATCACCTGGAAGATCGCCGAAATCACCGCCGCCCAACGGGATGGCGCCATCCGGGTGCTGACCCCATCCGAGATGGTCAACGCCCCACCGGAAAAGCCGGGTCGGGTCCAGATGTTCGGCATCACCAACCGCGACCACGCCGGACGCGAGGCCTGCTTTCTGGTGGCCTGCAACATCTACCGCCGCCGGTTGCCGACCTGGAAGACCGAGTTGGACGGCATGATCCTGTCCTACGGCGAGTTGGTGGCCGTCTCCCACCCCATGCCCGCCTGGGGCCAGGGTGGCGAGGTGGTGGAGTGGGACGAGATCGCCGGAATCCTGACTCTGTCGGAGCCGGTGCGCTGGAGCGAGGGAGCCGCCCACTTCATGGCGCTGCGCCGTCGTGACGGTCGCCTCGATGATCCGGTGGAGATCGAGCCAGCCCCCGGCGGCGATCCCTTCCAAATCCGCGTCCTCGACCCACTGCCCTTCGCCCCCGATACCGGCGGCGAACGCGAGCGCACCTATTACGCCCTCGGCCCTGGAACCACCTGGGCCCAGCGGGTCCTGGTCCGTTCGCTGCGTCCGCGCTCGCGTCAGGTCGAGATCTCGGGAATCTGCGAGGACGACCGCGTCCACGTCAATTGAACCCGACGAGCCTCCTGGCGAGGAGTTGCGGGCAAGGCCCGGCGCCGCTCGTGCGGCGAAACCCAAGCTGCCGGAGGCAGCGTCCAGCGATTAAGGACAACCAAATGAAAGGAGCTTCACCATGCCCTGGCGCAACCTGCCGCCCGAGATGCAGCACACTTTGGCCGGTCTCGCCTGGGCCTGCTGGTGGGCGTTGATCGGCCGCTCGCTCTATCACGCCAATCTTGTACGGCAAGGACGGCGGCGGTTCTGGTCGTGGACGCTGGCCTGGGAGCTGATGATCGCCATCGGCATGGGCGTGGTGGCCGGTGGAGCCGCCGAATACCTCAAGCTCACCGGCATGGCCGCCGCCGGCTTCATCGCCGCCATTTCCTATCTCGGCCCCCGCACCATCGCGGCCGTCCAGGCCTGGGCCGAGCGCAAGGTCGGCATTTCTGATCCCAAGGACTGAGCAGGTCCCGCCTTTTTCATTCCCCATGGCCGCCTCCGGGCGGCTTTTCCATTGGAGGTTCCCCATGACCAAGGACAGTGTCGTGCCGCGTGGCATCCGCCTCAACAATCCCGGCAATATCAAGGAAGCGCCCGGCGACAAGACCCAGTGGCAGGGTGAACGGGCCACCGACGACGATCCGGTGTTCGAGGAATTCGTCAGCCCCGAGGCCGGTATCCGTGCCCTGGCCCGCATCCTGGTCGGCTATCAGCGCCGCTACGGCATTAACACCGTCGCCGGAATCATCAATCGCTGGGCGCCGGGCTGCGAGAACGACACCGGCTCCTATATCGCCCATGTCGCCACCCGCCTGGGCGTAACCCCCGATCAGGCCATCGATCTGACCAAAGCCGACACCATGGTCGGATTGGTCGAAGCCATCATCCGCCATGAAAACGGCCAGCAGCCCTACGCCAGAGAGGTGATCCTGGCCGGAATCGCTATGGGGCTGGGGAGCGCCTGACCATGAACCTGCTCGATCTCCTCGGCGATGCCGCCGCCATCGCCGCCAATCCGATCGCCGGGCTGGCCAAGGTGGCGCCGGACGTGGCGCCGGAAATCGCCAGCCTGTTCGGCGACGATGCCGAAAAGGTCGTCGGCAAGCTAGCCGACACCGTCCGCGCCATCACCGGCACCGACGATCCCGACAAGGCCCGCGAGGTGCTAGCCGACCCCAGTCTGGTGTTACAACTGCGCGCCCAGGCTCAGGCCTTCGCCCATGCCGAACGCATGCAGCAGATGACCGGGGCCATCACCACGCTGACCGTCACCCTGGCAGACCGTCAAAGCGCTCGTGCCAGGGACAGCGAGTTCATCAAAGCAGGCAGGAGCAACACCCGCGCCAACGTCCTGCTGGTCACCGCCGGACTCGGCATCATCGGCGGCATCGGCTTCATGGTGTTCGGCCATGTGGATGGCAACACCGCCGTCGGTGGCTGCATCATCTCGGTCGTCACCCTGCTGGCCGGAAAATTCGCCACCGCCTTCGATTTCGAGTTCGGCGGATCGGCCGATTCCGAGCAGACGCGGAGCCTGTTGGCGCAGGCGCCGCCTATTGGCAGGTAGCACGATTCATATTTCGCACGACGCGGCCGACCGGGGGAGCAATTCTCCCGGTCGGCCGCTTTCGTCGTTTGTGCCCCGCCCTCACCGCTCCCGCCCGCTCTCATCCTTATAACGTTGCAGCGGCGCCAGGACGTATTCGATGGGTCGCCGTGTGCCGGTGCGGACTTCCGCCGAGACGGTCATGCCCGGCGTCAGCGGGATCTGTTTGCCGTTCTCGACGCCGATGGCGGCGCGGTCCAGGGCGACGCGGATGGGGAAGAAGTATTCCTTCTTCTGCTCGTCTTGCACCGCGTCCAGGCTGATGGTGGTGATCTTGCCGGAGATGGTGCCGTAGCGCGTGAAGGG
>JAYTWE010000457.1:0-7356 GCA_043744055.1 Magnetospirillum sp. | reverse complement strand
AATGAAGCCTATGAGACCTTGAAGGACTCGCTGAAGCGCGCCGCCTATCTGCTGGGGTTGCGAGGCCATCCGGTGGACCTTACCGCATGCGGCACCATCAACGACCGTGAACTGCTGATGGAGCAGATGGAAAAGCGCGAAGCCCTGTCCGAGGCCACCACTGCGGAGCAGGTCGCCAAGCTGGCCATGGAAAACGAGTCTGAAGTCATTGCCTGCCAGTGCCATATCTCGGCGGCGTTCAATGCCGATAATATTGACGAGGCCTCTCATCTGGCCATTCGGCTCAAATATCTGGTCAAGCTGGCCGAAGAGGCCCGCTCCAAGAAATCCCGCATCACGAGGTTGCCCTAGCATGTTGTTGCAGCTGCACGAACCCGGCGAGAGCCCGGCGCCGCATGAGTCCGAGCGTGGCCTTGCCGTGGGTATTGATCTTGGCACCACCAATTCCGTGGTGGCGGTGGCCCGTGACGGCGAGACCGAGGTTCTGCGCGATGCCGACGGTAAGGGGCTGATCCCCTCGGTGGTCTATTATGGCAAGGATAATGAAATCATCGTCGGCCAGGATGCTCGGCGCATGCTGTTGGAATATCCCGACCGGGTGGTTAGCTCCATCAAGCGCCTGATGGGGCGCGGCACCGATGATCTGAAGACTCTGGCGGGTACTTTGCCGTTCAAGCTGGATGTGGCCGCCGATGGCGGAATGGTGCGTCTGGCGGTCGGGGGGCGTACCCTGACTCCGGTGGAGATTTCCGCTGACATCTTGCGCGCCGTCAAGGCTCGGGCCGAAGCGGCTCAGGGCAAGACCGTGGATCGCGCCGTGGTCACCGTTCCCGCTTATTTCGATGACGCTGCCCGTACCGCCACCAAGGACGCCGCCCGTCTGGCCGGGTTGGAGGTTCTGCGTCTGGTCAACGAGCCCACCGCCGCCGCCCTGGCCTATGGCCTGGATAACGCGGCCGAAGGGCTTTATGTGGTCTATGATCTGGGCGGCGGCACTTTTGATGTGTCCATCTTGCGCATGGAAAAGGGCGTGTTCCAGGTCAAGGCTACCGGCGGCGATGCCTCGCTGGGCGGCGACGACATCGACCACGCCATCGCCGAACGTTTCTTGGCACAGCGCACCAAAGAATACGGCGAGGAAACCATCACCGAGGGCGAGGCCAAGCAGGCCCTTGCGGCGGCTCGCGTCGCCAAGGAATGCCTGTCGGGCCGCAAGGACGGCGAATGGGTGATCGAGGTGGACGGCAAGCCGTCGCGTCACTCCCTGACCCGAGAACAGCTGGAAGAACTGGCGGCTCCTCTGGCGGAACGCACCGTGGGCATCTGTCATGCCGTCATCGAGGATGCCGGGATCGAGGTTTCTGAAATTCAAGGCGTGGTCCTGGTGGGTGGCTCCACCCGCATGCCGCTGATCCGTGCCAAGGTAATGGAAATCTTCGGTCGTGATCCCTTGTCGGGCATCAATCCCGATGAAGTGGTCGCAGTGGGTGCTGCGCTTCAGGCCGAGGCTCTGACCATCGGCTCCGACACTTTGCTGCTGGACGTCACCCCGCTATCGCTGGGGATCGAGACCATGGGCGGTATCGTCGAAAAGGTGATCCCGCGCAACACTCCCATTCCCGTCGCCATGGCCCAGGAATTCACCACCTACCAGGACGGCCAGACCGCCATGTCCATTCACGTGGTCCAAGGCGACCGCGAGATGGTGGATCAATGCCGGTCGCTGGCGCGTTTCGTTTTACGGGGCATTCCCCATATGGCGGCCGGAGCGGCGCGTATTCGCGTCACCTTCACGGTGGATGCCGACGGCTTGCTGACGGTTACAGCCTCGGAGGCCACGACGGGGGTGGAACAGCAGGTGGCGGTAAAGCCATCTTATGGTCTGACCGATGACGAAATGGCGACAATGCTGCGGGATTCCCTGGTTCACGCCAAGGACGATATGGAGCAGCGCCTGTTTGCCGAGACGGCGGTCGAGGCTCGGCGCTCCGTGCTGGCGGTCCAGGCTGCACTCAAAGTGGATTCAGACCTCTTGTCTGAGGACGAGCGAAAGGCTATCGATAGTGACATCGAACGGGTCGATCAGGCGATCGCCTCGACCGACCGCGACGCCGTCACCGCCGCGATGGAAGCCCTGGAGGCTGCGACCAAGTCTTTCGCCGAACGGCGGATGGATCGGGGCATCCGGGCTGCGCTGGCGGGGATGACCATGGATAAGCTCGACGACGCCATTGGCGGCGAATAGACAGGAAAAGGCCACCCCTATGCCCAAGATGACATTCATCGCCCCGGACGGAACCTCCCTCGAGGTTGAAGCCGCCGAGGGTCTGTCGGTCCTTGAGATCGCCCATCGCAACAAGATCGAACTGGAAGGGGCCTGCGAGGGCTCGCTGGCCTGTTCCACGTGCCATGTGGTGGTCGCCAAGGATTGGTACGAGAAGCTGGCACCCGCCACCGAGGACGAAGAGGATATGCTGGATCTGGCTTTCGGCCTGACCGCCACGTCGCGTCTGGGCTGCCAGATCATCATGAGCAAGGAGCTGGACGGCCTGTCCGTCACCTTGCCAGCGGCCACCCGCAATATGATGGTCGATAAGAAATAGGGATAAGGCTCTGCCATGAAGTGGACCGATACTCTCGATATCGCCATTGCCCTGGAAGACGCGCATCCCGGCGTAGATAACGTCAATTTGCGCTATACCGACTTGCATCGTTGGGTCTTGGAGCTTGACGGGTTCGATGACGATCCCGCCAAGTCCAACGAGAAGGTTTTGGAAGCCATTCAGATGGCTTGGATCGACGAGCGGGATTAGATCAACGGCCCACCGCTTTGACCGACGATCCTTGATCGGGTTATCGCCCGAACCCATTCGGGGCGAGAACCCCGCAGGGAGGGTACGCCGGAGCCGTTGGTCTTAGACCGCTTTTCCCCTTTCCCGGCGGGAGAGGGGGGAGGTGACGCCCATGACCATGTTTACCCTGCTTCCGGCCATGGATATGGCCGCTCTTGCTGCTTTCATCGCGCTTTGGGCGGGCTATACCGTGCTGGCTGATCGTTTGACCGGCCAGGGACATTCCCTGCTATCCGCCACGGCGCGCCATCGCCGCACCTGGATGCGTAATCTGTGCGACCGTGAGGTTCGTGTCACCGACAGTGCGCTGCTGGGCAATCTCATGCGCAGCGTCTCCTTCTTCGCCTCCGCCAGCATCCTTATCATGGGCGGCTTGGTGGCATTGCTGGGGGCCAGCGACAGGGCTTTCGCCGTGGTGCAGGACTTGCCCCTGGTGCACAGTTCCGGGCGCGGGACCTTCGAGACCAAGGTGGTGCTGCTGACCGGCGTCTTTGTTTATGCCTTTTTCCAGATCACGTGGTCGCTGCGGCAGTTCAATTACTGCTGCGTCCTGCTGGGCGCGGCCCCTATGCCTGATGCGGATGATTCCGCCAAGGATGTTTTCGCCGAGCACGCCGCCAAGCTCAATGCCTTGGCGGCCAACAGCTTTAATCGCGGTCTGCGGGCCTATTACTTCGCCCTGGCCATGATGACGTGGTTCATTGATCCCTGGGTCTTTTTGGTGGCGACCATGGCGGTGGTGGCGGTGCTTTACCGCCGCGAGTTCCGTTCTAAGACGCTGAAGGCCCTTAACGCGGCCATACCACGATGAATCCTCTTGGTCTCGACAAGCCCGCTTCCGCTACCCGCGTGGTGGTTGCCATGTCCGGCGGAGTGGATTCTTCCGCCACGGCGGCGTTGCTGAAAGAGCAGGGCTTTGACGTGGTGGGAGTCACGCTCCAGCTTTATGACGTGGGGAGTATGGCGGTGGGAACCGTCTGCCGTCCCAATACCTGCTGTGCTGGTAAGGATATCCATGACGCCCGCGCCGTGGCCGATGCGCTGGGCATTCCTCATTACGTACTGGATTTCGAGGCGGGGTTTCGCCGTGACGTGATCGAGCGTTTTGCGGATTCTTATGTGGCGGGGGAGACTCCCATTCCTTGCGTGTTGTGCAACCAGACGGTCAAGTTCCGTGATCTGCTGGAGACTGCTAGGGATCTGGGGGCTGATGCCCTGGCCACCGGGCATTATGTGCGCCGCGTCGTGGGGCCGGATGGGCCGGAGCTGTGGAAGGGCGCCGACCCGGCGCGTGACCAAAGCTATTTCCTGTTCGCCACCACACGGGCGCAACTGGACTTCCTACGCTTCCCCTTGGGGGGAATGATGAGCAAGGACGAAACCCGCGCCATCGCCGCCAGCCACAAACTTCCGGTGGCCACCAAGCGCGACAGCCAAGACATCTGCTTTGTTCCCGATGGCGATTATGCCGCCCTGGTCATCGACATGCGTCCCGATGCCGCCAGCCCCGGTGACATCGTCGATCAGGCGGGGCACGTGCTGGGACGGCATCAAGGCGTGATCCACTACACAATCGGCCAGCGCAAGGGGCTTGGCATCGGCGGTGGACCTCCGCTTTACGTGGTGGCGCTGGACCCCGAGCAAAGCCGAGTGGTGGTCGGCCCGCGTGAGGCGCTGGGCCGCACTCAGCTGTGGGTGCGAGATATCAATTGGCTGGGCGGAGAGGAAACCGAGCTGTTGGTCGAGGTCCGGGTCCGCTCCACCCGCCCCCCGGCTCCCGCCCTGCTGCGCCGCCTGGATGGGGGACGGGCCGAGGTGATTCTCCATCAGCCAGAGCACGGCGTGGCCCCCGGTCAGGCCTGTGTGTTTTACCAAGGAGAGCGGGTGTTGGGTGGAGGTTGGATCGAGCCGTCGCGAAGCACTTGACAGCACCCGGTAAGGCCATTTATACCGTCCGCTCTCGACGCAATGGCGGGGTAGCTCAGTTGGTTAGAGCACGGGAATCATAATCCTGGGGTCGGGGGTTCAAGTCCCTCTCCCGCTACCAATTAAATCAAGGGGTTAGCTCAGAAATGGGCTAACCCCTTGATCGTTTTTGGGCCAAAAGGTAACAGAAAAGGTAACATCTCCGCCGTTCGTTACCTTTTGCCGTCGGGCCGTAGCCCGGCAACCGCCCCATTCCCCCTCCGAGCCGTTACCCAATCGTTACCCACGGGGGCGTTCGGGCTGTTACCTTTTTGCCCGAAACTGTTACCTTTTTCCAGGAAGCCTCCATTGGGGGCACAAACGGGGGGGCAGCTCCAAACCATGGCTACGTTCGTTTCGATCATTCGTGAGCTTGGTTTTCGTGGATGTCTTTTCTTCGCGGTCGTCATGGCATTTGGCTATTGGACGGTCACGGGGTGGATGACTGGCGGGTGGATGACCGGACTGGGCTACATGGTCGCGGGCGGCGCGGTGGGGGCCACTGTCGTGAGTGGGAGGATTGATGGCCCGGTCCACATGGCGCTTGGCTGCATATCGTTCTTTCTGACGCTTGCCGCCTTTTCTGGATTTTTGGAACAGGGGGTTGAGCGCGGAAAGGTTAGCGCTGAAGCTCTGGGCCAGTTATCCGCCGATTGTGGGGTGGGGTTGGGGAGAAAATGTGAGGAGACAGCGCATCGAGTCATGTGCAGCCAGTTAGGCTCGCTTGAAAGTTTCGCCCGCGCTGCCGCTACGGCCCAAGTTGGGCTTTATAGCCCAAAAGAGGTTTCCCCATTTCTCGACGATCAAGCCCAGCGCGATGTGGGCCGAAATTTCCCATCCTGTCCGCCGATACGGTAGGCCGTCACGGTTGCAACTCGACTCCAGTGAAGGACGGCGGTAGCCTTTCCATGCCTACCGGTGCGGCTTTTCCACCGAGGCATCGCGATGCCTCCCGAAAGGGAGAAATCCGATGACTCAGTATGATAAGCGGCTCGTGTCGAAAAAGGAGCTGAAGACTGTCTGTGGCATCCCGTACACACCCCAGCACATCGGGCGACTCGAAGCGGCGGGCAAATTCCCGAAGCGGGTACGGCTTGGGCCGAATCGTGTCGCGTGGCTGTTGTTCGAGGTGGATGCGTGGTTGAACGAACGCATTGCTTTCCGCGATGCGTCCTTTGACGAACAGGCTTCCTTTTGACGGGGCGGGGATGGCCGGTGTGCACAACCGGCCATCCCCTTTTCCGAATCTATGAATGTATGGTTCTAAGTGCTATAGTTCTCTGTGTTAGGGTTCATCAGTGCGAATTTTCAAGACGAAATGGCTGGCACGGTTTGCCCGGCGCGGACAAATTGCCGACCACAGCTTGCGTGAGGCTATCGAAAGGGCCGAACGTGGCATCATCGATGCCGATTTAGGCGATGGCCTTATCAAGCAGCGTGTCGCCCGCACCGGCCAGGGACGATCCGGCGGCTATCGGATGCTGGTTGCGTATATGGCGCAAGATCGAGCCGTGTTTTTGTATGCGTTCGCCAAGAATGAACGGGATGATATCGGCCAAGACGAATTGTTGTCGCTGCGGGAGATTGCGGCCCGATGGCTGGCCGTTGATCTCGCTCAAATCACGAAGGCTATCGAGTCGGACGAGCTACAGGAGGTTTCCTATGACGAAGACGGCATCTGATCGCTTGACGAAAGCCATCCTTGAAACGTCCGAGGGCATGCACCGGATTGGCGTCATGGATGACGCTACGCATGAAAAGATCACGCTTCGGCACCTTGGGGAAAAAGCCGTCAGCACTGCCGCCCCGATCAGTGGCGACGAAATCCGATCCATACGTGAGCGGGCGCACCTCAGCCAAGCCGTATTCGCCCGATATCTCAATCTCACCGTTGGCTATATCTCGCAGTTGGAGCGCGGAGCGAAGCGACCAACGGGGCCAGCGCTGGTGTTGCTCAACGTCATCCGCCAAAAGGGGATTGACGCCATTCTATAGCCGACCTCTTGGCGGGCTTGGATGCGAGAGGTTGAGTTTGTAAATTGGCGGCCAGGGCAAATGAGGTTCTTCCCCACCGCCCAAAATCAAAAACTTCACGCTGCCTGGGAAAATCTAATTTGATTCTTCTATTTCTTTAATTGTGAAATCAGCAAGAGCTATTGATGAAACGGATATCATCGACGAAATCCAGCCAGATGAAATTAGTGCCGCCGCTATGCTTGCATAGGAATTTACATTTATTTTAATCAGTACGTATGCAATTACTGATCCAACAAGAGTCGCAATCGTTAATACGCATCCAAAAATAACTCTATTTTTACAGCGTATATACAGACCTGAATCCAATAGCAACCGCCTATTCTTTGATAGCAAGCTTGTTCCAGAATTGTAGGCAGCAACAACAAGTGCTGTTGGGAATGCGAAGAAGCCGAGGATAAAATTCGGAGTGTCCCAAGGAAAATATGACAGGATGCTTTGCGCATATCTGTCGAAAATTATGCATACTGTTGTTGCGATTAGTGTCGCAACAACTTCAGGAGAT
>JAYTWE010000456.1:0-2117 GCA_043744055.1 Magnetospirillum sp. | reverse complement strand
GTGCCGGCAGCGCGACGCCGCCGACTTCGACGTCCTGCGTCGTGATCCGGTTGCCGAGCTGATTCGAACTCTCGAAGCGAAGGATTTCTTCCACCGCGGACTTGATCAGCTCGGGCTGTTCGAGCAGCCGACGCTTCTGTTCCGGATGCCGGAGCAGTGCGACGATCCCGTTGCCGATCAGGTTGGTCGTCGTTTCGTGTCCGGCGTTGAGCACATGATGGCCGCCGCCACCGGCCCGGACGGTAAGATCGACCCGACCAAACTGCCCGAAGGCTGCCCTTACCGTGAATCCTTAACCAAATGACGCTTTTCCCCACCCCCGGCTTGACAGTCGGGGGTGGGGCTTTGATTCTATCCCGGTAATTCAATTCCGGGAGGATTTCATGCGTCGCCTGCTTGCCACCATGCTGCTGACGACGCTGCTTGCCTTGCCCCAGGCGAGGGCCATGGCCCCAGCCGGAGCCAAGGATGAATTGGTGATCGGCATCACCCAGTTCCCCGCCACGTTCAACCCCTCCATCGAGTCCATGCTGGCCAAGACCTATGTCCTGGCCTTCGCTCACCGGCCCATCACCGCCTATGATGCCGACTGGCAATTGGTCTGCCTGATGTGTGAAACCCTTCCCACTCTGGAAAACGGCTTGGCCAAGGTGGAGAACCTGCCCGGCGGCAAACAAGGGATCGCCGTCACCTACACGATCAAAGCCGACGCCAAATGGGGTGACGGCCATCCGGTGACCAGTGAGGATGTGGTGTTCAGCTGGCAAGTGGGGCGTCACCCCCAATCGGGCGTGGCCAGCGCGGAACTGTTTCGCCGGATCTCGACGGTGACCGTCATTGATTCCCGCAGCTTCACCATGCATGTGGACCGGCTGACCTTTGACTACAACGCCATCAACGATCTGCGGCTGCTGCCAGCTCATCTGGAGCGCAAACGGTTCGAGCCCGCCCCGGCCGAATACCGCAACCGCACCGCTTATGACCAGAACACCACCAATCCCGGCCTTTACAACGGCCCCTATCGCATCACCCAGGTGGTCCAGGGCAGCCATGTGACCTTAGAACTCAATGCCCATTGGGGCGGGGCCAAGCCCGCCTTCAAGCGCATCGTTATCAAGACCATCGAAAACACCGCCTCGCTGGAAGCCAACCTACTGTCAGGCGGCATCCATATGATCGCGGGGGAGCTTGGCCTTCCCCTGGAGCAAGCCATCGCCTTCGAGAAACGCAACGCAGCACGATTCGCTGTAATCACCAAACCCAGCCTGACCTATGAGCATCTCGACCTTAACCTGGCGTCTCCCATTTTAACGGAACCCAAGATGCGGCAAGCCCTGCTGATGGGCCTCGACCGCGCGACCCTGACCCGGCAATTGTTCGATGGTCGCCAACCGGTGGCTCATTCCATGGTCCCCCCCCTGGACTGGGTCCATGCCGACGATATCCAGAAATACCCCTTCGACCTTGCCAAGGCCGCCGCCTTACTGGATGAAATCGGCTGGAAGAAAGGGGCTGGCGGCATCCGGGCCAATGCCAAGGGCGAAAAGCTGTCGCTGGAGCTGACCACCACCTCGGGCAACCGGTCGCGGGAATTGGTGGCTCAGGTCATTCAGGCACAATGGCGCAAGCTGGGAGTCGATCTGCGCCTTCGCACCGAACCACCCCGCGTGCTGTTCGGCGAAACCGTCACCAAGCGCAAGTTCCCCCATATGGCCATGTTCGCGTGGTATTCGGCCCCCGAGAATGTCCCCCACTCGACCCTTCATTCCGATTCCATCCCCACGGCCGAGAACTCATGGTCGGGGCAGAACTATACCGGCTACTCCAACCCCAAGATGGACAAGCTGGTGGAAGCCATCGAAACCGAACTGGACCGCCCCAAGCGAAAGGCCCTGTGGCGCGAATTGCAGGCGCTCTACGCCGCCGACCTGCCCGCCCTTCCGCTTTATTTCAAAGCCGATGCCTTCATTTTGCCCAAGGAGCTGAAAGGGCTGATCCCCACCGGCCATCAGGACCCCTCGCCCTATTGGGTGGAGAATTGGCGGTGGGAGTAAAGGCCCCCACCCCTGCCCTCCCCCATACATCTCCCCGCATCTACGTCGCAGGCCACCGTGGCA
>JAYTWE010000455.1:0-9428 GCA_043744055.1 Magnetospirillum sp. | reverse complement strand
CGCCTCGATCCAGGCCCAGCACCAAACCCGGCCGCGCAATTGTCCCACGATAATGGTTGGATAAAATACACATGGCGCGGTGATAGCCCATAAGCCTCGCAGGGCGCGCCTCCACATGAGGAAAGTCCGGCCGCCACATGAGCGAGCCATAGGCGAAGACCCAGAAATGGGGAGCCGCTTGTTCCGCGCCTCCAGTCAGGGTAGAGGTTGAGTCTGTTTTCAAATTGGCAGCCCCCATGTCCATTCGGCTTCGCCTCATCCTTGTCGCCCTGATCGCCCTGACGGCCGCGAGTGTTGCCGCCTATTGGTTCCACGTGGCGGGGCAAATGCGCAAGGGGATCGAGTCATTTGTCGAACAACGCCGCGCCGAAGGCTGGGTGGTGGAGCTTTCCCCCATCCGCATGGGCGGCTTTCCCCTCTCGGTCAAGGCTGGACTGGACAATATCCGCCTTGCCCCACCTGGGGGAATCGCATGGCGGGCCGACAGCGTCACGATCACCATTCCCCTGACCGATCCCTTAACCATCGCTGTGGATTCGCCCGGCTTTCACCGCTTGATGACTCCCAACTGGTCCGGCATCCTCTCGGCGAGAAGCGCCCAGGCCCGTATCCACCTGAGCACCGAAGGTAAAATCACCGCCATCGCCTTCGAGAGCTCCACCCTGGCGCTAGAGCAGCCGGGCATCGACCCACTGACGGCGGCAAGCGTCACCCTGGGGGTGGACTGGCTGAATCCGCCCGATCCCAGTCATGAAAAGCCATCCCTTGCCCTGACCCTCGCGCTGCGGGGGCTGGACCTGCCCGATATGTCCGGCCTACCGCTGGCGCGGCGCATGGAATCCTTCCAGGTCGAGGCCCGACTCATGGGGAGTCTGCCGGATTCGCCGCCGCTGGCCTCGTTGGCGGCGTGGAGCACCGATGGCGGCACACTGGAACTGGACCGCATCAGTCTCGACTGGCCGCCGCTCGCCCTGGATGCGGACGGAACCCTGGCGCTTGATCCCGGCCTCCAACCGCTGCTGGCCACCACCGCCCGTATTCGCGGCGGAGGTGAATTCGTCGTCCGGCTGGTCCAGGCCGGACTGGTGGAACCCGGCATGGCCGAGGCCGCCAAAATCATGCTTGCTCTGCTCGCCCGCCCCGATACCCAAGGCCGTCCCACCCTGACCCTGCCGCTGACCCTCCAAGACGGCATCCTGACCGCCGGTCAGGTCCGCGTTCTGAAGCTGCCGCCGGTTCCCGTTCCACCGCCTTACTCAGGAGGCCATGCGCCATGATTAAATCGTTCCAGCCGCCCCAGCGCATCTTAATGGGACCGGGGCCGTCCGATGTGCATCACCGGGTGCTGTCCGCCATGGCGCGGCCCACCATCGGCCATCTGGACCCTCAGTTCATCGTGATGATGGATCAGGTGAAATCCATGCTGCAGGAGGCCTTCTTTACCGCCAATGCTCTGACCATGCCGGTTTCAGGGCCAGGCTCGGCGGGAATGGAAGCTTGTTTCGTCAATCTGATCGAGCCCGGAGACTCGGTGATTGTCTGCATCAACGGCGTGTTCGGCGGTCGCATGAAGGAAAACGTCGAGCGTTGCGGCGCCAAGGCCATCGTGGTGGAAGACGACTGGGGCCAACCGGTGGACCCGGAAAAGGTGGAAGCGGCGCTAAAGGCCAATCCCGGCGTGAAGGCCGTGGCTTTCGTCCATGCCGAGACCTCCACCGGAGTCGAGTCCGACGCCCGCACCCTCTGCGAGCTGGCCCGTGAATATGGCGCACTCTCCATTATGGATGCGGTGACCTCGCTGGCTGGTATTCCGGTTCTGGTGGATAATTGGGGAGCCGACGCGGTCTATTCCGGCAGTCAGAAATGCCTGTCCTGCACGCCGGGCCTGTCACCGGTGACCTTCTCCGACCGGGCTGTCCAGACTCTGAAGGCCCGCAAGACCAAAGTGCAAAGCTGGTTCTTGGATTTCAGTCTGCTGATTTCCTATTGGGGCGGCGGTACCAAACGCGCCTATCACCACACCGCCCCCATCAACGCGCTCTACGGGCTGCACGAATCCTTGGTCATGCTGCACGAAGAAGGGATCGAGCATTCCTGGACGCGCCATTCCATGATGCATCAGGCGTTACGCGCCGGACTGGAAGCCATGGGCCTGGGACTGTTGGTGGCGGAATTCGCCCGGCTGCCCCAGTTGAACGCCGTCATCATCCCCGACGGTATCGACGAAGCCGCCGTTCGGTCCCGATTGCTGGCCGAGCATGGCCTTGAAATCGGGGCCGGTCTGGGAGCTTTGGCGGGCAAGGTCTGGCGGATCGGCCTGATGGGGCAAAGCGCCACACCTCACCATGTCACCACCTGCCTTCGCGCGTTGGAAGCCGCACTGACCGCCCAGGGTTTCAAGCTTCCCCCCGGCGCCGCGACGGCGGCCGCCAATCGAGTGTTGCTGGTCTGAATTCATCGGTTTCTACTGGCCAATGAATTGTCTATTCTACCGGAGAGGCTGGGCGGTTGCGCCCGGCCAGCCCTTTTGATGCAGATACGGAGTTCATCAATGCTTGTCTCGGAGATTCTTGCCAAGAAGGGCAATAAGGTTTTCAAGATTCTGCCGACCAAGACCGTTATGGAAGCGGTCAAGGGCATGGCGTCGTTCAAAGTCGGCGCGGTGCTGGTGGTCGATGAGAAGGACGCGACCTTGGGCATTTTCACCGAGCGCGATGTCACCCGCTGTCTCGCCGCTCATGGCGCCGGAGTGATGGAAGCCGCCGTGGGCGATCACATGACCCGCGACCCGCTGGTCTGTCAGGCCCATGACAGCGTGGCTTCGGTCATGAGCAAAATGTCCACCCACCATTTCCGCCACATGCCCGTCTTCGCCGACGGCAAGCTGGCTGGTATCGTCAGCATCCGCGACATGGTGTCCAACAGCCTGGAACGCGCCGAGTTCGAAGCCGAAGCCATGCGGGCCTACGTCACCGCCAGCTAGACCATCGAGCGTCAAATATGACGCACAATGGTCTAGGTTTATGTTTGCCCCTCGCCGGGCGGGCGCCTCCGCGCCCTTGGCCGCCGCCTCAATGGCGGCTGATCGCGACGTGCGCCAGATTTGGCGCTCGCCGCTCTAACTGGCTCAAACGAAAAAACGGCGTCGAGTCCGCCCGGACGCGACGCCGTTTTTGTTTCTACAGCCCGCGTTCCATGACCGAAACCATCCGCCGGGCAAAGGCGGCGGGGTCGGCGGGGGGTTCGCCTTCGACGATACGGGCCTGATCCAGCAGCAAAGCCGCCATATCTTCCACCGCCGGGCCGGTGCCGCCGGACTTGACCTTGGCGGCAAGGCCCTTAATCAGGGCGTGGCGGGGGTTGATTTCCAGAATACGGGCTTTCTCACCCGGAGCCTGGCCATGAGCGCGCAACAGCTTTTCCAGATGCATGCTCATATCGCCCGAATCAGCCACCAGACAGACGGCGGATTCAGTCAGACGTTCCGAGCTTTTCACATCCTTGACCTTCTCGCCCAAGGCCAGCTTCAGCGCCTCGATCAGGATGGCGATCTCGTCAGCGGGGGCTTCGTCGGCCTTCTTGGCCTCGTCGCCCTCGGGGGATTTCACCTTGCCCAGATCGGCCCCGGCAGCGGTCACCGAGCGCAGTTCCTTTTCCGCATAGCGCGGAATGGCCGAGACCCAGAACTCGTCGATGGGATCTGTCAGAAGCAAAACCTCGACGCCCTTCGCCACGAAGCCTTCCAACTGCGGGCTTTGCTTCAGCTTGGCCAGATCGTCACCGGTGATGGTGTAGACGGCCTCCTGGCCCTCCTTCATGCGGCCCACATAATCGGCCAGAGTGGTCCAGCCGTCGCCATGGGTCGAGCGGAAGCGGCACAGCTCCAAGATTTCATCGCGGCGCTCGAAATCCTCGTAGATGCCTTCCTTCAGCACTGCGCCGAAGGCTTCCCAGAAGGCGGCGTAATTGCCGAACTCGGCATCTTCGGCCTTCTTCTTCAACTCGCCCAGCACCCGCTTCACCAGACCGGAACGGATCTTGGACAAGATCGGATTGTGTTGCAGCATCTCGCGGCTGACATTGAGCGGCAGGTCCTGGCTATCCACCACGCCGCGCACGAAGCGCAGATACGGCGGCAGCAGTTCTTCGCAATCATCGGTGATAAACACCCGGCGCACATAGAGCTTCACATGCTGCTTGCGGTCAGGATGGAAGATATCCATGGGCTTGGACGACGGCACATAAAGCAGGCCGGTATATTCAATGGCCCCTTCCGCCTTGAAATGCAGGGTCGACCAGGGCTCATCGAAGGCATGAGCTACATGATGGTAGAATTCCTTGTACTGCTCGGCGGTAACCTCGGACTTGGAACGGGTCCACAGCGCGCTAGCGGAATTGACCGTCTCTTCATCCTTATCGGCTTCCTTCAGCTTGACCGGAATGGCGATGTGGTCGGAGTAACGCTTGACGATGGATTTCAACCGGAACGCCTCGGTGAACTCCTTTTCCGCCTCGCGCAACTTCAAGGTGATGGCAGCCCCGCGCACAGCCTCGGGAGCCTCGGTCACAGTAAACTCGCCCTTGCCGTCCGACACCCAGCGCCAGCCTTTGTCCTCGCCCGCCTTGCGGGTCAGAACGCTGACCTCTTCCGCCACCATGAAGGCCGAGTAAAAGCCGACGCCGAACTGACCGATCAGATTGACATCTTTCTTATCGTCACCGGTCAGGCGCGACAGGAATTCCGACGTGCCCGACTTGGCGATGGTGCCCAGATTGGCCACCAGCTCGTCATGAGTCATGCCGAGACCGTTATCAATGATCGTCAGGGTGCCAGCCTCGGCATCGGGGATCAGGCGAATGACGAATTCACCATCACCGGACAACAAATCCGCCTGAGTCAGCGCGGCATAACGCAGCCGATCACAGGAATCCGAGGCGTTGGAGATCAATTCCCGCAGGAAGATCTCCTTATTGGAGTAGAGCGAGTGAACGACGATGTCGAGCAGCTTGCCGACTTCCGCCTGAAATTGACGCTTTTCTTCGGCCATGACCAATGGGACTCCACACAAAGCTATGAAATAGAAGGCGCCCTGATATGAGGCGAGATGCGGGAGGTTGCAAGTCCGACGATTCTCAAAGACAATGATAGTTCGTTCCGGGCATTGCCTGAGCGCCCACAAGCGGCTATGAATGCCGGCCCGGAATTCGCGCTTCCGCGACCGCTGGCGGGCACGAAAAAGAACCAAGTTGTCGCACGCCCCAGGAAAGGGCCGTCAGGCAACTGATTTGATGGAGACGTTGATGCAGATTCCCCTCCAGATCACCTTTCATGGCATCGATCATTCCGATGCCGTCGAAACCCGCATCCGCGAGAAGGTGGCTAAACTGGAGCAACTCTACGACCGGATCACCAGCTGCCGCGTTGTGATCGAGTCGCACCACCGCAACACCTCCAACCTTCATCACAAGGGTGAACCCTTTCATATTCGTCTTGACATCACCGTGCCCGGTTCCGAGCTGGTGGTGAAGCGCGACCCCAAGGACAGCCACGTCAATGAAGACATTTACGTGGCGCTGCGCGAAACTTTCGCCAGCATGGAGCGTCAGCTGAAAGAATACGTCGCCCGTCAGCGCGGCGACGTGAAGGCCCGCGCTCACGGCTAGAGCGGCATGCGTCAGATTTGACGCATGCCGCGACTTGCGGCCATTGCGGCCGCGGCCAAGCGCGCGGAGGCGCGCGCCCGGCGAGGGTAGAACCAAAGTTAAAGTGTGATGCAGATTTTCTGCATCACACTTTAATCACCACAGAGTTCGAGTTCACGATGTGCATGGGTGGGGACGCCCCACCCATGTATCAATTTTTTTGATCTTTCCCCTCCGCATGGTTGATGTGTAAGCCTGGGTAGGCTACAACCCTGTCCGATATTGCGGCGCAGCATTCTGCGCGCTCAACGGACCCACCATGAACATCGACCTCGCCAGAACCTTTCTTGAAATCGTCGATACCGGAAATTTCAACCGGGCCGCCGAACGTCTGTCCGTGACTCAATCCACCGTCAGCATGCGCATCAAGGCGTTGGAGGATGAGCTGGGCCGCCCGCTCTTCGTGCGCTCCAAGTCCGGCACCCAACTGACCGCCGCCGGATTACAGTTCCGCCGTTATGCCACCACCATGGTTCGGGTCTGGGAACAGGCCCGCCAGGAATTGGCCCTGCCGCCCGGTTTTCGCACCGTGTTGAATATCGGCGGCCAATTCTCGCTCTGGGACCGGCTGTTGGTGCAATGGATTCCGTGGATGCGCACCGCCATGCCCGATGTGGCGCTGAAAGCTGAAGTTGGCCTGTCCGACGGCATCATGCGTCAGCTGATCGAAGGCCTGTTGGATGTGGGCGTGATGTATTCCCCCGCCAGCCGTCCCGGCCTTCACATCGAAAAGCTGCTGGATGAGCGTCTGGTCATGGTTTCAACCCGGAGCCGCGCCGTGGATGAATGGGACGAGGATTATGTCTTGGTGGATTGGGGGCCGGAATTCCGCGCTGCCCACAGCCAATCCTTCCCGAATCTCAAAACTCCCGCCGTATCTGTAGGCCTGGGGGCCTTGGGGCTGCAACACATCCTGGCCTATGGCGGAACCGGCTATCTGCCCATGCGGGTTGCTCGCAGCTATCTGGCGACCGGTCGGTTGTTCCATGTCACGGGAGCGCCGGAGTTCCGCCGCCCGGCCTATCTGGTCCATGCCGAGGATGAAAACCGCGAGGATTGGTTCGCCACCGCCCTGGACGGGCTGCGCTATGTGGCCTCTTTGGAAAACGAAGAGTAGCGATCTCACCTGAACTACGTATAGCAAAATTCCGGGAGATCGCTGGTGCGGATGTGATCGAGGATCCAAAACCGCAGATACTGCATCGCCAACACCCCGGATTCTCCCCCCTGAACCAGAGCATCCAACTCATCCATCAGCCGGGCATGATCCCTGCGGTGAGCCGAAACTGATTGGCCCAATGTGGCCAAATAGCGCTCTTCCGCCGCAAAATGCTGCCGGGCGTGGCGTTGGAAGCGCGCCATCAACTCGGCACTCTCCACCTGATGTCCGGCCTGATCGGCAATCGCCAGCTCATTGATGATCGCGACCATATGGCGGTGCTGATCGTCGATCCAGGCAATGCCGGTATCTAGCTCCGCATCCCAGATTATGACCGGTTCATCCCCCCGGTCATTGATGGCCTCCCAATAAGCTGAGTCTTCCAGCAATTCATGGTCGAACAGGATTCGTTCCAGTTCATCGACGATGCTGTGACGGTCGCTGGTCGATTGGGCCAAAATGAGGGAGTCCGTAATGGCGTGGGTCCGAGCCAAGATAATGGAATGAGCCTCGTCATGTTCCTCTGAAGCCCCAAACCCCGCCCCCCGATAGATAATGCCCTCCACGGCGAAATGATCGGCCAAGGCGTGATGAAAGGCTTGGACCGCCTCGGCGAATCCCTCACCTCCCTGCCGGGCGGACTCGGCGGCGACATGGATCAGTTCGGTCAGTAGGCTGTGCTGGGCATCAATGAACTGATTACCGCTGGCTGGCATTCCATGTGGTGTTGCCATGACGAGCCCCCACTTTCATAAGGGGCATCATAGATGCAATTTAAAGAGAATCCAATCTTTGCCGCAAAACAAAGCCCCCGCCGGTCTCCCGGCGGGGGCTTCTTAGAACGTCAAATCGGCTTAGACCGTAACGGTCGCGGCCTGATCGCGGAACTCGGCGATCTGATCGAAGTTCATGTAGCGATAGATATCCCCCGCCTTGGCGGCCAGACCGCTCACCTGGGCCTGATACTCGGCCACGGTGGGGATCTTGCCCATCAGAGCGCAGACGGCGGCCAGCTCGGCGGAACCGAGATAGACGTTGGTGTCGATGCCCAGACGGTTGGGGAAGTTACGGGTCGAGGTGGACATGGCGGTGGAACCCTTGCGGATTTGCGCCTGATTGCCCATGCACAGTGAACAGCCGGGCATTTCCATGCGTGCGCCGGACTTACCCAGAGTGCTGTAATAGCCTTCCTCATTGAGGATCATGGCGTCCATCTTGGTGGGCGGAGCGATCCACAACCGGGTCGGAATGTCGGACTTACCGTCCAGCACCTTGGCGGCGGCACGGAAGTGACCGATATTGGTCATGCAAGACCCGATGAACACTTCGTCGATGGTGGCGCCAGCCACTTCCGACAACAGCTTAACGTCATCGGGATCGTTCGGGCAAGCGACGATGGGTTCCTTGATGTCGGCCAGATCAATCTCGATCACGGCGGCATATTCGGCATCGGCATCAGGGGCCAGCAGATCGGGCTTGGCAATCCAGGCTTCCATGGCCTTGACGCGACGACCCAAGGTGCGGGCATCGGCATAACCACCGGCAATCATCCACTTCATCAACGTGATGTTGGAGGTCATGTATTCGATGATCGGCTCTTTGTTGAGCCGCACGGCGCAACCAGCGGCAGAGCGCTCGGCCGAGGCGTCGGTCAACTCGAAAGCCTGTTCCACCTTCAGATCGGGCAGGCCCTCGATTTCCAGGATACGGCCGGAGAAGAGATTCTTCTTGCCCTTCTTTTCCACCGTCAGATGACCGGCGCGGATGGCATACAGGGGGATGGCGTTGACCAGATCACGCAAAGTGATTCCGGGCTGCATCGTCCCCTTGAAGCGCACCAGCACCGATTCAGGCATATCCAGCGGCATGACGCCGGTGGCGGCGGCGAAAGCCACCAGACCGGAACCAGCCGGGAACGAGATCCCGATGGGGAAACGGGTGTGAGAATCGCCGCCGGTGCCCACGGTATCGGGCATCAACAGACGGTTCAGCCAGGAATGGATCACGCCGTCACCGGGACGCAGGGCGACGCCGCCACGGGTGGAGATGAAGCCCGGCAACTCGCGGTGGGTCTTGACGTCCACCAGCTTGGGATAGGCGGCGGTGTGGCAGAACGACTGCATCACCATATCGGCGGAGAAGCCGAGACAGGCCAAATCCTTCAGCTCATCACGAGTCATGGGACCGGTGGTGTCCTGGGATCCCACGGTGGTCATCTTGGGCTCGCAATAGGTGCCTGGACGCATGCCCTTGCCCTCGGGCAGACCACAGGCGCGGCCGACCATCTTCTGAGCGAGGGAATACCCCTTGCCGGTATCTTTGGGCACGCCCGGTAGGCGGAACAAGGTGGAAACCGGCAGCCCCAATGCCTCGCGAGCCTTGGTGGTCAGGCCGCGACCGATAATCAGGGGGATACGGCCGCCAGCGCGCACTTCGTCGAAGATCACCTCGGACTTGACGGTGAATTCGCTAATGACCTTGCCGTCCTTCAGCGCTTTGCCTTCATAAGGGCGCAGCTCGACCACGTCGCCCATATTCATCTGGTTGACGTCCAGTTCGATGGGCA
>JAYTWE010000454.1:0-3354 GCA_043744055.1 Magnetospirillum sp. | reverse complement strand
CCACCGCTTCAAACCAACCGGTTCGTTGCAGCGAGGGGCGGGTTGTAGGCCCTTCCCCCCATCCCGTCAAGGCTTTCATCGTCATATTTTCGTAGCATGAGATAAATGCTCCACGAAGGTCTTGCTTAGCCCCCGAATCCGGCGTTTTGGGTTGCATGCCATCCTGCCCGGCTGCCATAACCGGCAGTATTCTATATGAGTGAAACCATTGGCAGGGTGAGCAAGACCATTGGCAGGCCACGTCACAGCCAAACTTATACGCAGCCTGAAGGCATTGGCCGTGGTCATCCTGGTCGGCACGGCTGCTCTGTTGTTTGCCGCCCGCCCCTTCGCTCCGTCCTTTTCCCCCTTCGGCAGCGGCGATGAATCGCTACACGAGATTTCGCCTCTCTATATAGACCTTGATAACGAGGCGAAGATCCACGCCCTTCCCGAACAAGGCGACGGCGAGATCGAAGACCGCGCCAGACGGCAGGTCGATCATGTGCTCCAAGTTGGGTCCGGGGATAAATTAACCGATCTGCTCGGACGGGCTGGCGTGGCTTCCGCTGAAGCCGTTCAAGCCATTGATGCCCTGATCTCCATCTTCGACCCTCGCAACCTGAAGGCCGGACAGAAGGTCACCGTTACCTTCGCCCCCTCCCCCTTTGGCTTCGGCCAAGGCGAATTCCGTCAGATCAGCCTGGCCGCCGACCCCGTCCGCGACGTTTTCGCCCGCCGCACCGACAAAGGCGGGTTCAAGGCGGATGAGACCAAGCGCCCGGTAACCAAGCAAGTGGCCCATTATTCCGGCTCTATCAAATCGAGCCTCTATGAAAGCGCCTCGACGGCAGGTGTCCCCGTCCAGGTCATCATCAATATGATTAAGGCGCTGAGCTATGACGTGGACTTCCAGCGCGACATTCAAAGCGGCGACACATTCGAAGTGATGTTTGAAGGCTGGTACGACAACAAGGGCAAGCTGATCCGTGCCGGCGACATTCTCTATTCCGGCTTGGATCTGTCAGGGGCGGAAATCCAACTTTACCGCTATGACGACGGACATGGCAGCCTGGACTTCTTCAACGCCAAGGGGGAAAGCGTCAAGAAAGCCTTGCTCCGTACTCCGGTGGACGGCGCCAAGATCACATCGGGCTTCGGCATGCGCAATCATCCGATCCTGGGCTATTCCAAGATGCATAAGGGCATCGACTTCGGAGTGCCCCCTGGAACCCCCATTCAGGCCGCCGGTGACGGCAGCGTGGAGATGGCAGGTCCCAACGGAGCCTATGGCAATTATGTGCGGCTGCGTCACGGCAACGGCTTTGCCACCGCCTATGCCCATATGAGCCGCATTGCGCCGGGCGTCCATACCGGTCGCCGGGTCATGCAGGGTCAGGTTATTGGTTTTGTCGGCTCCACCGGCCGCGCGACCGGGCCTCATCTTCATTATGAGGTTCTCCAAGGCAATGCCCAGGTGAACCCCATGAGCATCAAGGTCCCCACCGGAGTTAAATTGGCCGGTAAGGATTTCGATCGCTTCCAAGGTCATAAGCGGCAGGTGGATTTGCTGATGGCTCAAATTCCCTCGGCCACCCACGTGGCGGTCAATACGACAGGAAAGCTTGGCGGGAAGAACTGACGTTAACGCTTCTCCCTCCCCCGGCTTGCCGGGGGGAGGGTTGGGGAGGGGGCATGGGAAACTCCCTCCTCCATATTGCGGCTAAGGCCCCCCTCCCGGCCTCCCCCCGGCAAGCCGAGGGGAGGAGGAAAAGGCGTCCGCAACTTGAATATCAACGCGCCCTAATCCGGCCGCCCTCCACGCGACGGCAGCTCAGGATGACTGAGGTCACACATGACCCCAGGCCCGTTGACCAGTGAAAAGCCCGAGGCCACCACCTTGGCGATGAGTGAGCGGCGGCGAATTCCCCAGACATAACTGGCGATCTTGGCCTTCTTGGCTGCCATACGAAACACGTCCAGCCGGGCGAATAACTCCTCGTCACCCACACGCTCATCATCTTGAAGCTCGGCCAGATCAACCCCCACCGCCCGCAGATGCGACAGGGCTGGAATCATCTCCACGGCAGAGATGGGCAGGCGGGCCATGACATCACAGCCAATTTTTTCCAATGGCTCGAATATCCGCCGCAAGATATTGCTTGGAATTGAAGGGTTGAGTCCGAACACCTCGATCTTCAAAAACTTACGTCTTGCCGGGGCCGGACAGTCTTCAAAGGGGATGCGAATAACATCGCGCCACTTGGGTGACAGCGACATCCAATGAACCGGAACGGTCAGGCCGATTTTCTGCCGGGAGTAAAAGAGCGCTTTCAACTCCCGCGCCGCCTGGGTTGAGGTAAAGCGATCCAGCGTCAAGGCCTCCATGGGAGCCAAGTCGTCATAGGCATGCACGCCCTCCAAGGTCGGAGCGCTTTCAGTATCGGAGCGGATAATTCGTGCGTGGAATGCGCCAATAGCGCGCCGACTGGTCACCCAAGTCGGCGTCCAGACCAAGGTCAACGCGGATTCTGGGGAAAGCCCAGACGATGACTTAGCCTCAGTATCGCCCGGCATACCCTCTTCATTGGGCCGCGTTCCACCTCGTCCGTTGGATAAGTTGAGCACCTGACGCGTAGCATCCGCACCGCTCAACGTCCTGGCGTTGGGATCGAACCAATCCACCGCCTGAGCCGAAGCCGCCTTACTTGCCGCCATAGCTTTTTTCTCGGCATCGGCACCGTTGAGCGAGGAGGACAAGTTGAGCACTTGACGGGGAGCATCCGCACCTTTCAACGGCACCACCGCATCAGGAACGAACCAATCGGGCGCCTTGACCTGAGCCCGCTCGCCGCCAGAAATGGCATAAACAGGCTTCTTCTCCTCTTTTCCCGCCATCTGATCGAGTTCATTCTTACTCATCAGCGAAGCAAGGGACGCTCGATGAGGCGCAGCCAAGGCCGCCCCCAACATGCCACTGCTTGCCCCGGAAAAGCTGGCTGCCAAGGCGGCTCCGGCCTTGGCCAGCGCATGGTCGATGGCGACCCGATCCATCTCGCCCTCTTCGGTCAAGGCGTCATCCAATGGCAGATTGGCGGCAAGCACTTGGGGACGGCGCCCGTCAATAACGGTATCTCCGAAGAGATGGGCGGAAATATCGCGGGCGATGGCCGCCACTCGGGTGCGGGTTTCCGCCCTGGACGCGAGAGGCAAGGCCAGACACGAAATCTCGGCATCCAACCGGGTGAAGATATCGCTTTCGGTGTCAACGTGACGGCGAATGATGGATTCGACAGCCACCTCCACCAGCGCTCCCAGACGCTCCCACTTGCTGCCTACCGCGTTCCGAAAATCAGACAGAGAGAACACATGGAG
>JAYTWE010000453.1:0-5819 GCA_043744055.1 Magnetospirillum sp. | reverse complement strand
AACGTCATCCAGGGGCTTGCGGTTTCCATGGAAGCCACCGCCCTGCCGGTGATCGTTATCTGCGTCGCCATCATCGTCGCCTACAAGATCGCCGGTCTGTTCGGCATCTCGGTGTCTGCGACCACCATGCTGGCTTTGGCCGGTATGATCGTCGCCCTGGACGCCTATGGTCCGGTGACCGACAATGCCGGTGGCATTGCCGAAATGGCCGAACTGCCCAAGGAAGTCCGTAAGGTCACTGACGCGCTTGATGCCGTCGGTAACACCACCAAGGCGGTCACCAAGGGTTACGCCATCGGTTCGGCCGCTCTGGCCTCGCTGGTGCTCTTTGCTGCCTATACCGAAGACCTTCATCATTACTTCCCGCAGCTGAACGTCACGTTCAGCCTGGAAGATCCCTATGTGGTGATCGGTCTGTTCCTCGGTGGTTTGCTGCCCTACCTGTTTGGTGCCATGGGTATGCAGGCCGTCGGTCGTGCCGCGGGTTCCGTGGTGGTGGAAGTCCGCCGCCAGTTCAAGGAAATCCCCGGTATCATGGAAGGCACCGCCAAGCCCGACTACGGTCGTGCCGTGGATATGCTGACCAAGGCCGCCATCAAGGAAATGATTATCCCGTCCATGCTGCCGGTTCTGTCGCCGGTGGTGCTGTACTTCGTAATCATGGCTGCTGCCGATCAAAAGGCCGCTTTCACCGCCATGGGCGCCATGCTGCTGGGCACCATTGTGACCGGCCTGTTCGTCGCCATCTCGATGACCTCGGGCGGCGGTGCTTGGGATAACGCCAAGAAGTACATCGAAGACGGCCATCATGGTGGCAAGGGTTCCGACGCTCATAAGGCGGCGGTTACCGGTGACACCGTCGGCGATCCCTACAAGGACACCGCTGGTCCGGCCGTGAACCCGATGATTAAGATCATCAACATCGTTGCCATTCTGCTGTTGGCGATGGTTGCGGGTCACTGATCCAAGGGAAGAGTACCGGCGTGCATGAGTCTGCGCGCCGGTGTTCGTCCGCCGTTTAGGCGGAAGGACGTATTAAAGATGAAAAACCCCGGTCGTTATTGACCGGGGTTTTTTACTGGGCAGGGGACTGCCAAGATGTCGGTGAAGCCGGGCTATTTGTCTTTACTGTCCTTGGAGAACTTTCCGACATTGCCCATCAGCTGTTGCAAGATGGTCATCTCCTTACCGGCGGAGGGGGTCTCCCGGCCGATAGGGGTAACGTCTTTTCCATCAGCCAAGGCCTTGGTATCCAGGGCGCGGACCACGCCATTGCGGTCGAAAATCACGCTAATGACCTTGCGTTCTTTGATGACGGGCTCGAAGAACGCCTGGCGTTCAAAAACCGAGGAGATGTAGTGCCAGGTTTCGTCGCCGAAGGGAGAGACGTTCGACGGTGTGCCCAGAAAAGCTTGGACGTCATCGCGGGAGCTGGACCCCACCTTGACCAAGGCGATTTGATCGGGTGGCGGAAGATTGCCGCGCAATTCGATCACGGGTTCACAAGCCGTGACGACCAGTGCTGTCGTGGCGGCAAAAAGGGTAAGGCGGATGGAGGTAAGGTTTTTCATTCGCTACGACGCCGAGGCATTGACGGATACGGCCACCGCGGCCAATGTGAGGGGGAGATTGCACCTCGCTCCTTCGTCTTGTCAACGTCGTCTCCGAAGCAAGGGCGACGGGGCTCATGGATGTACATATGTCATTTCTTAAATTTGGTGAGCGCCGCCGTCGCGAACAGGTCGCTCATGGCCTTTATGTCAGCATTATCGAACAATCACGCAAGCCGGTTTTTTATGTCCGGTTCGCGGTTCCCGATACTTTGGATGGCCGGTTCGACCTGATCGTCCTTCACGCTTTCCTGGTGATGCGGCGGTTGAAGGGTATTGAAGGGCCGTTGGTGGAGGAGGCACGGGCGATCTCTCAGGCGCTGTTCGATCTTATGTTTGACGACATGGATCAAAATCTTCGTGAAATGGGCGTTGGCGATATGTCGGTGGGGAAGCGGATAAAGCAGATGGCGCGGGCCTTCTATGGCCGCGTTGCCGCTTACGAGGATGCCCTTGCCGTCGATGGCATGGAAGAGGCCTTGGTACGTAACCTCTACGGCACTGCGGACGCTCCCCTGGCCTCGGAAGCCCCAAAGTTCATGGCAGCCTATGCCGGGCGTTGTGATCGTGCCCTGGCGGGGCAGGATCAGTCTGTCATCTTGGATGGGAATGTGACCTTTCCCACTGTGGAGGAGGCGGCATGACGATCACGGATATCATTCCAGAATTTCCCCGACCGGTGCAGGTCGATCTGCTGCCAGCTAAAATCAGTCGCCAGACCATCTCCGCCGAACCGTCCGAATGTGCCGCCGTGGCTCGGCGTCTTGAGATCGTCGAGGTCAAGTCCTTGGTGGCCAAGATAAGCCTGGAACCCTTGGGCCGTACGGGCTTGATTCGTGTCAACGGGAGATTGACGGCCGAGGTTGTGCAAAATTGCGTGGTTTCTCTGGCCCCAATTTCCGCCTCCATCGAGGACGAGTTCGAGCTGACTTTCGGCCCGCCAGAAGCGGCGCTGGATGAAAGCGAGGAAATAGAGGTATCATGGGATTCGCAAGACCCGCCCGATCCCATCATCGATGGTATTATTGATCTGGGAGAAGTGGTGGTCGAGCACTTGGCCCTGGCGCTCGACCTGTTTCCCCGAGCCCCCGAGGCGGCTTTCGTGCCGCCGCCAGAGCTTGAAGACATTCCGGAGGTGAAGGTCAATCCCTTCGCCGTTCTGGCAAATTTGCGCCAGAAAAAAGATTAAAATGAGGGAAGGGGAAAGCATCCTCTTGCCCTGGCCGGTCTTTTTGGCTAATAAACCACCCTTTCCCATCATGGGTCGAAGTGAGTATACGAAATGGCTGTCCCCAAGAAGAAGACCTCCAAGTCCCGTCGCGACATGCGCCGCTCTCATCACGCGCTGGTCAACGTGGTCGGTGCCGAGTGCAAGAATTGCGGCGAAGTGAAGCTGCCCCATCACGTCTGTGGTTCCTGCGGGCACTACGACGGTCGTGAAGTGGTTGCCCAGGCTGAAGCCTGATCGGCCCAGAGCCTTTAGCAGGGAAGGGCAGGCCGGTGAGTGTTGCCGTCACCATTTCCATTGATGCCATGGGGGGCGATTCTGCCCCCGATATGGTTGTGGAAGGGGTGCGTCTGGCACACGAACGCCTGCCGCACGTCCGTTATCTGCTGTTCGGTGATGCCGCTCGGATCGAGCCGCTTTTGGCGCGCTTTCCCGAGATCAAGGGTGTCTGCACCGTACATCACACTGAAGAGGCCATCTCTAACGATGCCAAGCCCGGTCAGGTTCTGAGGCAAGGCAGACGTTCGAGCATGTGGCTGGCTGTCGATGCCGTTCACAAAGGTGAAGCGGCGGGGGTGGTCTCAGCCGGGAATACCGGCGCCTTGATGGCGGTATCTAAATTCGTCCTGCGGACCTTACCGGGCATTGACCGGCCAGCTATTGCGGGACTGTTTCCCACCATCAAGGGCGAGACGTTGATGCTCGACCTTGGAGCCAATGTGGACTGCAACTCCAACAATCTGGTGGAGTTCGCGGTGATGGGCGAGGTTTATGCCCGCGCCGTTCTGGGCTTGGAAAAGCCCAGTATCGGTCTGCTGAACGTGGGCTCCGAGGATATGAAGGGCAATGACGCGGTCAAGGCTGCTGCTGCCGCCTTGCGTGACAGTCATCTCCCCATCAGCTTCTATGGCTTCGTTGAGGGGAATGATATTTGTGGCGGCACCGTCGATGTGGTTGTGACGGACGGTTTCACCGGAAATATCGCCCTGAAGACCGCTGAAGGGACTGTGAGGCTGTACTCCACCTTGCTGAAGGAGGGGTTCAACAGCTCGCTTCCGGCCAAGATCGGCTATATGTTCGCACGCCACGCCATCAACAAAGTGAAGGTGCGGACCGATCCTCGCCGCTATAACGGCGCCATGTTCCTGGGGTTGAACGGTATCGTGGTTAAAAGCCACGGAGGCACCGACGCCTTTGGCTTCTCCAACGCCATCGGTGTTGCTGTGGAGCTGGTTACCCACGGCTATAATGATCGTATCCGTAAGGAGTTCGATCGCTTGAAGCCTGCTGAGACGTCTTCTTCTCAAATTGCAGCCGGAACACGGTGAACAGATGATGGTCCGCTCACAGATCATCGGCTGCGGGAGCTATTTGCCCGCCCGAAAGGTCACGAACGCTGAATTGGCAGTCCAAGTCGATACAACCGATGAATGGATTGTCGAGCGGAGTGGAATTCGTCAGCGTTTCATTGCCGCCGATGGCGAGATGACATCTGATCTGGCCTTTAACGCCGCGACCAAGGCGTTGGAAGCCGCCGGTATTTCTGGGGGCGCGGTTGATCTTCTCATCGTGGCCACCGCCACACCGGACCATACCTTTCCCGCGACCGCCACCAAGGTTCAAAGCCGCATCGGAATGAAGCATGGCTTTGCCTTTGATATCCAAGCGGTGTGCTCTGGTTTCGTCTACGCCCTATCCATCGCCGATAATTTCATCAAGTCGGGGCAAGTTCAGACCGCGCTGGTGATCGGTGCAGAGACCTTCTCGCGGATTTTGGACTGGAAGGACCGCACCACCAGCGTCTTGTTCGGTGATGGCGCCGGGGCTGTTGTGCTTCGTGCTCGCCGGGGCAAAGGCTCTAATCAAGATTGCGGTATCTTGTCGACCCATCTGCATTCCGATGGGACCCACCATAATCTGTTGTATGTGGATGGGGGACCGTCAAGCACCCAGACTGTCGGACATTTGCGCATGGAGGGCCGCGAGGTTTTCCGTCATGCGGTGATTAATCTGGCTTCGGTGGTGGGGGAGGCATTGACGGCCAATGATCTGAAGGCTTCAGATATTGATTGGGTGGTGCCGCATCAGGCGAACCGCCGCATTATCGAAGGGACCGCCAGGAAGCTGGGCTTCCCTATGGAGCGGATGGTGATGACGGTTGACCGTCACGCCAATACATCGGCGGCATCTATTCCGTTGGCCTTGACCGAAGCCGTGAATGACGGCCGAATTAAGTCGGGCCAATTGATTTTGTTGGAAGCCATGGGTGGCGGCTTCACCTGGGGTTCCGCCCTGGTTCGGATGTAGGCCGTATTCTTGCATATGTGCTGCAACGCCGTGCCGCATCCCTTTGATATTGACGGTTTTCACGCGAAGCGTTAGGGTCGCTTGGTGTTGGGGAACCATTGTCTGTGCGGGGCGGCATGAGCGAAAATACAATTACGCGGGCGCAATTGAGTGAGGCCGTTTATCAAGAGGTCGGTCTTTCTCGTAATGAATCCGCCGATTTATTGGAAGCGGTCCTGGGCGAAATATCCGGTGCCCTGGGCAAGGGCCAGACCGTCAAGATTTCATCCTTCGGAAGCTTCTCGGTTCGCTCCAAGGGTCAGCGTATCGGTCGCAATCCCAAGACTGGTGAGGAAGTTCCGATTTTGCCGCGCCGAGTCCTGGTATTCCGGCCGTCGCAGCTGTTGAAGAAGTGCATCAATGACGGGCACTCTCCCAGTCGTGGCGGCAAGAAATGAACAGCGAAGACGGCGAGCTGTCTTCGGTCCGCCGTAGCGGAAAATCCGAGGCGGCTTTCCGAACGATCAGCGAAGTTGCCGATGAACTCGATGTTCCACAGCACGTTCTGCGCTTCTGGGAGGGTAAGTTCCCCCAGGTGAAGCCATTAAAGCGTGGCGGGGGGCGGCGCTATTATCGTCCTGATGACGTCGCATTGCTCCGTCGTATTCGCGACCTGCTCTACAGCGAGGGCTACA
>JAYTWE010000452.1:0-2833 GCA_043744055.1 Magnetospirillum sp. | reverse complement strand
TCCGCATCCAGAATCTGGTGGGCGCCATGCCCTTCCTGGAGCTGGAGCCCAAGACTCATGCTCTGGTCGCCGCCACCTTGTGCAAGGCCGATCTGTCGGCCGAGATGGTGGGAGAGTTCCCCGAACTCCAGGGCATCATGGGGCGCTATTACGCCCTCAACGACGGTCTGCCCGCCGAGGTGGCTGATGCCATCGCCGAGCATTACTCGCCGTTGGGGCCGAATGATTCCTGCCCCACCGCCCCGGTCTCGGTGGCGGTATCCTTGGCGGATAAGATTGACTCCCTGGTGGGTTTCTTCGGCATCGACGAAAAGCCCACGGGATCAAAAGACCCCTTCGCTCTGCGCCGCGCCGCGCTGGGCGTCATCCGTCTGATCGTCGAGAACAAGCTGCGGGTCTCGCTTCTGGCGCTGTTTCAGGTGGGACGGAACAGCTACGAAAAGGCCTTCGAGACAAGCGCCGATGTCATCGGAGCCGACCTACTGGCCTTCTTCGCCGACCGGCTGACGGTGGCGCTGAAGGAGAAGGGTGTCCGTCACGACCTGATCAACGCTATCTTCTCCTTGGGTGGCGAGGACGATCTGGTCCGTCTGCTGGCCCGTGTGGACGCCCTGGCCGCTTTCCTGGCCACCGATGACGGGGCCAATCTGCTGATCGCCTATCGCCGCGCCGCCAATATCGTGCGTATCGAGGAAAAGAAGGACGGTAAGCCGGTGGAGGGTGCGCCTGACATCCAACTGCTGGGCCTGGACGAAGAAAAAGCGCTTGAGTCCGCCTTGAGCGAAGTCGGTCAAGCGGTAAAGAACGCTTTGGCCACCGAAGACTTCGCCGCTGCCATGGCCGCCTTGGCCCGGCTGCGGGGACCGTTAGACGCCTTCTTCGATAAGGTCACCGTCAATGCCGACGATGCAGCGCTTCGGGTCAACCGGCTGCGTTTGCTGTCGCGGATCGGGGTGGAAATGGGGCGGCTGGCTGATTTCTCGAAAGTCGAGGGGTAATACTGTCCCGTCCGTCGTCATTCCCGCGAAAGCGGGAATCCATGTGTCTAGCGGTACGCTCTTGAACGGTTGATATATTGAGTGCGACCCCGGCATGGACCCCCGCTTTCGCGGGGGTGACGGAGAAAGAAGGAATGTCGGCACGACTGAATCACAACACCTCCCCCTAGGCATTCCGCCTGGGACGGGGCATTATATTAACACTCTGTTTTAGCCACTTGGGATACGGGGACGAACCATGGAGAAATGGGTCTACAGCTTCGGTGGCGGCAAGGCCGAGGGCCGTGCGGACATGAAGAACCTGCTGGGCGGCAAGGGCGCCAATCTGGCGGAGATGAGCGCGCTGGGTATTCCGGTGCCGCCCGGCTTCACCATCAGCACCGAGGTCTGCACCTATTACTACGACAACGGCGAGACCTATCCTGTGTCCTTGATGGACGAAGTGATGGCGGCGTTGGGCAAAGTGGAAGAGGTCATCGGCCTCAAATTCGGCGATGTGGCCGACCCGCTGCTGGTCTCGGTGCGCTCGGGCGCTCGGGCCTCCATGCCGGGCATGATGGACACCATCCTCAATCTGGGTCTTAACGATCAGTCGGTGGAAGGCCTTGCCAAGCGTTCCGGCGATCCCCGTTTCGCTTATGACAGCTATCGCCGCTTCATCCAGATGTATTCCAACGTCGTCCTGGGCGTCGATCACCATAATTTCGAGGATGTTCTGGAAGAGGTGAAGGAGGATAAGAGCTATCGGCTCGATACCGACCTCTCCGCCGACGACTGGAAGAAGGTGGTCTCCAAGTATAAGGACAAGGTTCAAGAACAGCTGGGCAAGCCCTTCCCCCAAGATGTGCATGAACAGCTTTGGGGCGCGGTCGGCGCGGTGTTCGGCTCTTGGATGAACCAGCGCGCCATCACCTATCGCCGTCTGCACGAGATTCCCGCCAGCTGGGGCACCGCCGTCAACGTCCAGTCCATGGTGTTCGGCAATATGGGCGAAGATTGCTCCACCGGCGTGTGCTTCACCCGCAATCCCTCCACCGGCGATAACGAGTTCTATGGCGAGTTCCTGGTCAATGCCCAGGGCGAGGATGTGGTGGCCGGTATCCGCACTCCGCAGCAGCTCACCATTTCCGGCCGACAGGCCCAAAGCTCGGACCTGCCCTCCATGGAAGAGTGCATGCCCGAAGTGTTCAAGCAGTTGAACGCGGTGCGCCACAAGCTTGAGGCTCACTACAAGGACATGCAGGATATGGAGTTCACGGTTCAGCAGAACCGTCTGTGGATGCTCCAGACCCGCACCGGTAAGCGCACCACCAAGGCGGCGCTGAAGATCGCGGTGGATATGGCGCGTGAAGGCGTCATCACCCGCAAGGACGCTATCAAACGCATTGACCCCTCCTCGCTGGATCAATTGCTGCACCCGACCCTTGACCCCGATGCGCCGCGCAAGATGTTGGCGCGTGGTCTTCCCGCCTCGCCCGGAGCAGCCGCCGGTAAGGTCGTGTTCTCGGCCGAGGATGCCGAGGACTGGGTGGTCAACCGCAAGGAAAAGGTCATCTTGGTCCGCGTCGAGACCAGCCCCGAGGATATCGGCGGCATGCATGTGTCCGAAGGCATTCTGACCACCCGAGGCGGCATGACCAGCCACGCCGCCGTGGTGGCGCGTGGCATGGGCACGCCCTGCGTCGCGGGTTGCGGCGAAATCCGCGTGGACTACGCCGCCAAGACCTTCAAGGTCGCTGGCAATGTGGTCAAGGAAGGTGATGTCATCACCTTGGACGGCTCGACCGGTGAAGTCTTCTTAGGGGCGGTTCCCACCATCCAGCCGGAAATGACCG
>JAYTWE010000451.1:0-4856 GCA_043744055.1 Magnetospirillum sp. | reverse complement strand
GTCATTCCGGCTCCGGCGGTTCAGCGTGGGCCGCAGGGGTCTTATGTCTTCGTGGTCAAGCAAGACCGCACCGTGGAGATGCGGCCGGTCAAGATCGCCGCCATCGAAGCCGATCAGGCCTTGGTGGATGGCGGCCTGGACGAGAACGAAATCGTGGTGACCGATGGTGTCGCCAAGCTGGCGCAAGGCAGCCGCGTCACGACCGGAGGCGAGGACGAAGGCGGCTGGGGCGAGAGTAAAGGCAAGGATGGGGGTAAGGGGAAGGGCGGGGGTAAGGGCAAGACTCCATGAACATCTCCGCCCCGTTCATCCGTCGTCCTGTCGCCACCTGGCTGTTGTCCCTGGCGGTGGTTCTGGGCGGCATGCTGGGATTTCGGCTGTTGCCGGTCTCTGCTCTGCCGCAGGTGGACTTTCCCACCATCCAGATTTCGACCCGGCTGCCCGGCGCCAGCGCCGATACCATGGCCTCGTTGATTACCACCCCGTTGGAACGCCAGTTCGGACTGATACCGGGATTGGTGATGATGACCTCCACGTCGTCCCAGGGGGCCAGCGCGGTCACCTTGCAGTTCGATTTGTCTAAGAATATCGACGTGGCGTCCGAAGATGTTCAAGCCGCCATCAATGCGGCGCGCGGCGTGCTTCCGACCAATCTTCCCTATCCTCCGGTCTATTCGAAGGTCAATCCCGCCGATCCGCCCATCATGACCCTGGCCCTGACTTCGGACACTTTGCCCATCACCAAGGTCAACGACGTGGCCGATACTCTGCTGGCTCAGAAGCTGAGTCAGATCGCGGGCGTGGGGCGGGTGACGGTGGAAGGCGGTCAACGGCCGGCGGTTCGGGTTCAGATGGACCCGGCTCGGCTGGCGGCTTATGGGTTGTCGCTGGAAGATGTGCGATCCGCTTTGTCCAAGGCCAATGTGGACATGCCGAAGGGGAGCTTTGACGGAGTCTCCCAGGCATTGGCGGTGGGGGCCAATGACCAGATTTCCGATCCCGCCCATTACCCGACTCAGGTCATTGCCTGGAGAAACGGAGCCCCCGTCCGGGTTCAAGATCTGGGGCAGGTGGTGGAAGGCGTCGAGGATTCACGGGCCGCGGGCTGGTATGACGGCAAGCCCGCCGTCATCATCAATGTCCAGCGTCAGCCCGGCGCCAATATCGTCGCCACCGTGGACCGTATCCAGGCCAAGCTGCCCGATCTGCGCCGCGCCGTTCCGGTGGGCGTGACGGTCTCTGTTCTGGCTGACCGCACCGAGACCATCCGCGCCTCGGTGGCGGATGTGGAATTCACCTTGATCCTGACCGTGGTTCTGGTGATCGGGGTTATCTGGGTGTTTTTGCGCAGTGCGCGCGCCACCTTGATTCCCGCCATCGCCTTGCCGCTCTCTCTGGTGGGGACGTTCGGAATCATGGCACTGGCCGGGTTCTCCCTGGACAATCTATCGCTGATGGCGCTGACCATTTCCGCTGGTTTCGTGGTGGATGACGCCATCGTCATGATCGAAAACATCGTCCGCTATATCGAAAAGGGCATGAAGCCCATGGAAGCGGCCCTGACCGGGGCCAAGGAAATCGGTTTCACCATCGTATCGCTGACGGTCTCCCTGGTGGCGGTGTTCATTCCGCTGCTGTTCATGTCGGGGATTGTCGGGCGGCTGTTTCGCGAATTCGCCCTGACCTTGACCGTAGCGGTGGTGGTCTCGGCGGTAGTGTCTTTGACGCTCACTCCTATGATGTGCGGCCATCTGTTGAAGGGGGGGCACGAGGAAGCCCGGTCCGGTCGTCTGTTCAAGGCGCTGACCGATGTTTATGCCCGGTCGTTGGAATGGGTGTTGGAGCGCCAACGGGCGACGCTGTGGCTGGCGGTGGCCACCCTGGTGGGAACCATCGCTCTCTACGTGGCGATGCCCAAGGGTTTTCTGCCCAGCCAGGATACCGGTCTGATCGTTGTGACCACCGATGGGCCGCCGGAAATCTCATTTCGGGCCATGTCGGACTTGCAGCGCCGCGTCGCCGATATTGTTCGCGCCGATTCCGATGTGACGGCGGTGGCGTCGTTCCTGGGGGCGGGTGGCGTCAATCTCACCGCCAATAGCGGCCATATGACCGTGGTCTTGAAGCCGCGCAAGCAGCGAAAGGCTTCGGCCGAGACCATTATCTCGCGCCTGGCCGAGGCGGTGGCTCCGGTGGCGGGGCTGGCGGTTCATCTGAAGGCGGCTCAAGATATTCAGCTGAGTCCCCGGACCAGCCGGACTCAGTTCCAATATACAATGACCGATATCGACGCCGTCGAGCTGGGGTTCTGGGTGCCTAAGGTGCTGGAACGGCTGCGTGCCTTGCCTCAACTGACCGATGTGGCGTCCGACGCCCAGGATGGCGGTCTTCAGGCCGATATCATCATCGACAGAGATAAGGCGGCGCGGCTGGGCATTCTGCCCCAGGCCATCGACGATACTTTGTATGACGCTTTCGGGCAGCGCCAGATTTCCACCATTTACTCCCAGGTCAACCAGTATCACGTGATCTTGGAGGTGACGCCGGAATATCAGCTGGGGCCGGAAACCCTGTCCGCGCTCTATGTGCGATCCTCCTCGGGCACTCTGGTGCCGCTGGCGGCCTTTACGCGGGTGACGCGCAGCTCGGTGCCGCTGACCGTCACGCATCAGAGCCAGTTCCCCGCCATCACCCTCAGCTTTAATCTGGCCCCCGGCGCATCCCTGGGCGAGGCCACCAAAGCCATTGACGCCATGAGCCGCGAGATGGAGATGCCCGACACCATTTCCAGCGATTTTTCCGGCGACGCCGCCGAGTTCCGCCGCTCGCTGGAGAATGAACCCTGGTTGATCCTGGCGGCTCTGGTGGTGATCTATATCGTGCTGGGCGTGCTGTACGAGAGCACCATCCATCCCATCACTATCATGTCCACCTTGCCTTCCGCCGGAATCGGGGCGCTGTTGGCTTTGATGCTGACCGGTAACGATCTGTCGCTGGTGGGCTTGATCGGCATCGTTTTGCTGATGGGCATCGTCAAGAAGAACGCCATCATGATGATCGACTTCGCTCTGGAGGCCGAGCGCGGCCAGGGCAAGTCGGCCCGTGACGCCATCGTTCAGGCCTGCCTGTTGCGCTTCCGGCCCATCATGATGACCACCATGGCGGCTCTGTTGGGGGCGCTGCCCCTGGCTTTCGACAGCGGCACCGGGTCGGAGTTGCGCCGTCCCCTGGGGATTTCCATCGTCGGTGGTCTGCATCTGAGCCAGCTCATCACCCTTTACACCACGCCGGTGATCTATCTGGCGCTGGAGCGCGTCAAGCGCCGCTTCGCCGGTCGGAGTGCGGGCGAGACGCCTGCGCTCCCAAGGTAGCGGTCATGGGACTGTCCGAACTCTTTATCCGTCGGCCCGTCGCGACCTTGCTTTTGGCCTTGGGCCTGTTCATGGCGGGAATCGCCTCTTTCGGCGATCTGCCGGTGGCTCCCTTGCCGAAGGTGGACTTTCCCACCATCGGCATATCGGCCCGTTTGCCCGGCGCCGACCCGGCCACCATGGCGGCCACGGTGGCCGCGCCGCTGGAGCGCCGCCTGGGTGAGATTCCCGGTGTCGCCGAGATGACGTCCACCAGTACCCAGGGCGGCACCAATATCACCGTTCAGTTCGACCTGGATCGCGATATCAACGGGGCGGCGCATGATGTGCAAGCCGCCATCAACGCCGCTTCGGCGGAACTGGCGCTGGATCTGCCGCAGCCGCCCACGTATCGCAAGGTCAATCCTGCCGATGCCCCGATCCTGATTCTGGGGGTGACGTCGGACTCGCTTCCCATGTCCAAGGTCTATGATGCCGCCGACGCCATCATGGCCAGCCGTATCTCTCAGGTGGAGGGCGTTGCCCAGGTGACGCTGAGCGGAGCCGAGAAGCCCGCCGTGCGTGTCCGGGTCAATCCGTCCCGCCTCGCCGCCATGGGGGTGGGGCTGGAAGATATTCGAGCGACCCTGGCCCAGGCCAATGTGGACATGCCCAAGGGTAGTTTCGACGGCGAGTATCAGGCCATGTCCATCGCCACCAACGACCAGTTGTTTACCGCTTCGGGCTATGCGCCGCTGGTGGTCAAGGCCGCCAATGGGGCCATCGTGCGGCTGTCGGCGGTGGCTCAGGTGGTGGATGCCAGTGAGAATGCGCGTCTTGGCGGCTGGTTCAACCGGGACCGGGCGGTGCTCATCATCATCAGCAAACAGCCCGGCGCCAATGTGGTCGAGACGGTGGATCGCATCAAGGAGATCCTGCCTCAGTTGCAGCGCTGGATGCCCGCCGGGTCCAAGGTGTCGCTGCTGTCGGATCGCACCGCCAATATCCGGGGCAATCTGGACGATGTGGAGACCACGCTGGCCATCTCCATCGGGCTGGTGATCTTGATCGTCTATCTGTCCCTGGGGCGGATGACGCCGACCCTGGCGGCTTCCATCACGGTGCCCTTGTCCTTAGCCGCCACCTTCGCGGTGATGTGGCTGGTGGGCTATAGCCTTAACAATATCTCGTTGATGGCGGTGACCATTTCGGTGGGCTTCGTGGTGGACGACGCCATCGTCATGATCGAGAACATCTCGCGCCATATGGAGAAGGGCGAATCCGCCCTGGAAGCGGCGATCAAGGGCTCGCGCGAGATTTTGTTCACCGTCATCTCTATCACCTTGTCCCTGGTGGCGGTGTTTATCCCGCTGCTGTTCATGGGCGGAATCCTGGGACGCCTGTTCCGGGAATTCGCCGTGACTTTGTCGGTAGCCATCGTGGCTTCGGCCATCGTGTCGTTGACAGTGACCCCTACGGTGTACGGTCATCTGATGGCCCGTGCGG
>JAYTWE010000450.1:0-2525 GCA_043744055.1 Magnetospirillum sp. | reverse complement strand
CAGACCCATATGGTCGGTGGCCGACATGGACACCATGCCGCCGGTGCCCACATAGCCTGAAGTCTTCTCGATCTCGTCCCTGACCTTGGCCTTATCTGTCGACCCGGCCCGGTTGATGGCGGCCAGCGCGATCTGCAAGCCGTCATAGGCATGACCGGCGAAGGTCGAGACGTCGGACTTGAACGCCGTCTCGTAATCCTTCTTGAAGGCGGTCACGACCGGCTTTTGCGGATCGGTAGCGATCAGCTGATCGGGAGCCACGATGCCGGCGGCAGGAAGCCGCACGCCCTCGGAGGCGTCGCCGGCCAGTTTGATATAGTCCTTGGAAGCCACGCCATGGGACTGGTACAGCGGCATGGCGATGCCAAGCTGCTTAAAGTTCTTGGTGACGATGGCCGGCCCCTGGCCAAAACCGAAATTGAACACCGCCTGGACGCCAGGCGCGTTCTTGATCTTGGTCAGCTGGGCGGTAACATCGGGATCCTTCGGGGAATAGACTTCATCGGCGATGATCTCCATTCCGAAGTTCTTAATCACCATCAGCGACTGGTCATGACCGGACTTGCCGAAACCGGCATCCTCGGAGATCAGGGCAATCTTGGTGAAGCCCTTTTTCTTCATATCGGCGAAGACCTTCTCGGCCGCCATACGGTCGGTGTGAGGAGTCTTGAACACCCACTTCTTCACCGGCTCGACGATATTGACGCCGCCAGCCAGGGAAATGAATGGAATCTGCGCCCGTTCCACCAGCGGCACCACGGCCATGGTGGTTCCGGTGGTGCTGCCGCCGATCAGAAGATCAACCTTGTCGCTTTCGATCAGGCGCTTGGCGAAAGTCGAGGCCTTATCGCCCGCCCCGCCATCATCATAGACCACCAGCTCGACCTTGCGGCCCTGGACGCCGCCGTCCTTGTTGAGCTTCTCCACATACATTTCCAGAGTCTTCTTCTCGGGCTCTCCGAGAAACGAAGCAGGTCCAGTCGCGGATAGGAAAGCACCGATCTTGATGGGCTCGGCGGCACCGGCCACACCAGCAAACGTACCAACACCAGCAGCGACAATAGCTGTCGCGCTCCACTTAACGAGGTTACGCATTCTATCTTCCTCCCAGAAGCAGCTCACGGCTTATGATGCCGCGTAGCTTATCTAAGAGCCTATTTAACCCGAGAGCAACGGGCAACGCCACAAAAAAATACGTATTTAAGTACCGATTTGCGGAATGCATCGCCATTGGTATAGGGTGATTCGTAACAAGTTTAATTAACTTGAAACAAAAGGTGACATTTCGTAGCGTTCTCAGTGGGGAAGAGCATGTGATGCACGGGGACGGAAGCCGGAAGGATTCTGGGGGTTATGACCAGCCAAGACGCCTCTCTGATTGAGAAATTAAAACAGCAGCGTGACCGCTTCATCGCCTTCGCATTTGCAGGGGCCGACCTTCTGTTGGAGATGAATGACCAAGACGTGGTCACCTATTCCGCCGGAGCCGGTGAGGCCCTCTATGGCATTTCCGACAGTGAGTTGATGGGAACCTCCCTGGCGGAGTTCATCTTCCCCCGCGACCGCAAGAAATTCGTAGACGCCATCTTACGGCTTAAAAATACCGGCCGCCTGGATCACACTCCCCTGACCATGGTGGGGTCCAATGGCGCCATTTCGCGCATGCGCATGGGCGGCATCAAGCTGCCCCAATTTCCCAACGGCTACCATCTGGTCATGTCCAGGATTTCCCCGGTTGCCGAAGATGCCAATCAGATTGCCGTCGCCGACCCCAAAGTCCGTTTCGTCGAAATGGTGCGTCTGCGCCTGAACGAAGCCAACCGATTGGGCGAAGATTACACCTTGACCCTGTTCGATCTGTCCGCCTCGAAATTCGGTGCCTGCGATCCCTCTACGCTGCAAAGCTTTTTCACCACGCTTCACCACACTTTAGAGGAATGTTCCGTCCGCCAGAACTCGTCCGGCCCCCTGCATGAACGAGCATTCGGACTGGTTCATAACGCCAGCGTCACCGCAGGTGCCGTTCACCAGAAATTATCCCAGGTCATCAGTCAGTTCAGCGGGAAGATCAAGGGTGCCAGTCTCAAAATGCACACCGCCTCCCTGGACATGGATGACAAATCCCTGACGGAAGAAGATATCGGCAAGGCCCTCACCTTCATCATCACCGGATTCGTTCGCGATGCAGTCGGATTCAACATCAAATCCCTGACAGAGGGAGCCAAGGTGGCGGTGGAAGACACCTTGGCGCGGATTCGCAACTTCAGAAAGATGATAAAGGGCGAGAAGCTGGTCTTCCTTTACCAACCCATGGTCAATATCAATACCGGAGCGGTCCTGGCCTATGAGGCCTTTGGCCGCATCGCCCACGACAAAGGCTTCTTCAATCCGGCTCAGATCATTCCCTTCGCCACCGATGTGGGGGTGATCGGCGAATTCGACCTGATCGCGGTGCAAAAGGCGCTGAACACCATGAAGGCCGCCGAGGACATTTCATCCCTGGCCAGCATCGCCATCAATGTCTC
>JAYTWE010000449.1:0-5885 GCA_043744055.1 Magnetospirillum sp. | reverse complement strand
GCCACCATTACCCGCGATACCGTCGTCACCCTCGATTACGAGGTCAAAGACTCCGATGGCATCCTCGTTGATGCCGGTGCCGAGCCGTTGGAATACCTCCACGGCGGCTACGGCACCGTATTCCCCAAGATCGAAGCCGCCCTGGACGGTAAGAAGGTTGGAGACACCATTTTGGTGCGGATGGAGCCGGGCGAAGCCTTCGGCGAATACGACGCCGAACTGGTGCAGATCGAAGCCGCCAGCGTCTTCCCCCCTGAAATCCAAGTGGGCATGCAGTTCGAAGCTGGCGAAGAGGGGGAGGATGGAGAGGAAGGCGAAAGCCGCCTGTTCATGGTGACCGCTATCGAAGACGGCAAAGTCATTCTGGACGGCAATCACCCGCTGGCCGGTGTGGTGCTCGACTTCTCCTGCACCGTCGCAGCCATCCGCCCGGCCTCGGCCGAGGAAGTCAGCCACGGTCACGCCCACACCCCCGGCCACGAGCATTAGGCCCAACGGCCCGACGCTCTGATCTATCATTCACATCGGGCTAACGCCCGCCCCTTCCGGGGCAATCCCCGGACCCTTTTTATACTCTGTCGCCTTGGAATTCCGAAAACTCTACGAGAGAGAATGTGGGGTTTTCACGGCGACAGGGTATAGCTGAGGTTAGGCGTTTCGATCAGGCGAGGCATGGCTTGGGTTTGCGCTCGGGGATCATGGCGTAGATCACGGCGGCGATCACCACGGCTCCCCCGGCCAATTGTGCCGGGCCGGGCGGCTCGCCACCCAGGCTGGCGATAGTGGTCGCGAAGACCGGCAGCAGATTGAGAAACAGCGAGGTGCGTCCCGCCCCCATCCGCGTGATGGCGATGCTCCAGAACAAATAAGCCAGCACCGAGCCGAAGACCGCCATAACCAGAAGTCCGCTGCCCGCTCCGATGCCCGGCATGACCAAGGGGCTCCCCTCCACCAAGGTCGCCACACTCAGCACCGTCGCGCCCGAGATCATCACTACGGTGACATTGGCGAATTGCGGGCCGGGAGGAGTCAGCTTGCGGGTCATCACGTTGTAGAAGGCCCAAATCAGATTGGCTCCCAACATCTCCAGATCGCCGATGCCGATGGTCATGCCGTTGACGGCGCGGCCTCCTAAAATGACGCAGGCGACTCCCGCGAAAGCCACCGGCATGGCGGCAATCTGACGACGCGGCAGTTTTTCCTTCAGCAAGATCGAAGCCAGAAGTGCGGTTACCAGCGGGTTGGAGGCCATGATCAGGGACCCGTTGATGGCCGAAGTGGTCTGCATGGCGTCGAAGAAAAATAGGTTGAAGCCCGCAATTCCCACCACTCCGATCGCGGCTAACTTCAGGCCGTGGTGGCGGGCGGTCCTCAGCATGGCCACGCCTTCCCCCCGATAGAGCGTAATCGCCAGCATAATAAGGGCTGCCAGGACGAATCGTCCCGCCGCCGCTTCCATGGGGGGGAGATCGGTTAGCACGATGCCCGCCAGATTGAAGTTGGCCCCCCAGAACATAGCGGCCAAAGCGGCAAGGCCATATGCATTCAATGATCCCATGACGGGCCTCCGTTCAGATAATCTAATCTGCGTTGACTGTATGCCTTGGGAATATTGGCGCACAAACCATGTCTTCTGAGGCTTATGATTAGAAAATCTAATGACAAGCCCTTGACGGCGTTTGTGGCCGCGTTACAAACTAAGCCATGCGAAATCGCCTTCCTCCTCTGCGGGCGCTTCAGGCTTTCGAGGCCGCTTCCCGCCACTTGTCCTTTGCCCGTGCGGCGGAGGAATTATGCGTGACTCCGGCGGCGGTCAGTCAGCAGATCAAGCAGTTGGAGGATCGACTGGGAGTCTCGCTGTTTCATCGGGGTGTCCGGTTGGCGCTGGAGCCCCATGCCATCGAGGCTGCGGCTGCTCTGAGCGATGCTTTCGACCGATTGGCGCGCGCGGCGGATCGGTTGGTGCCGGAAAGTCTTGATCGGCCTCTGGTGGTGTCCGCTCCACCGGCTTTCGCCGCTCGCTGGCTGGTTCCCCGACTGGAGCGTTTCCATACCCGCCATCCCGAGATTGATCTGCACCTGTCAGCATCCCTGCGTCTGGTGGATTTGGAGCGGGAGGGGGTGGATGTGGCGATCCGCTATGGCTCCGGTCGCTATCCGGGGCTGTTCGTGGAGCGTTTGCGCCTGGAGGATGTGGTCGCGGTGGCGGTTCCCCGTTTGGCCGAGGGGTTGCGAATTCCCGCCGATCTTTGCAAGGAATCGCTTCTGGTCAACCAGACCATGGGCTGGGATCCGAGCTTCCCCGACTGGCCGACCTGGCTGGCGGAAATGGGAGTGGTTCCCGATGGCGCATTGAAGTTGCGGCAATTCGGCGATGCCGCCCTGGTGATTGAAGGCGCACTGGCCGGTCTGGGCTGTGCCTTGGCCTGGCGGACTCTGGTCAGCGATGAGCTGGCGTCGAAGCAACTGGTCGCCCTGTTCCCCGGCCGCCCTCTGGCCAGCGCCTATCACATGGTCAGCTTGCCCGACCGCAAGGAGAACCCCAATCTCCGGGCCTTTCGGGCATGGCTGCTGGAAGAGGCCGCCCTCTGTTGACGGGGTGGTTCTTTCGGATAGGATTCCCTGCGTGTCTTGCCTTCCCTCGCTGGAGTGCTAGGCTATGCGCCGGTCTTGCAGTCCAGGAGAACTCCCATGAAGGGCAAGAAGAGCGTTATTTCCCGACTCAATCATCTTCTGGTTGGGGAACTGGTGGCCGCCGATCAGTATTTCGTTCATGCCCGCATGTATAAGGAATGGGGGCTGCACAAACTTTATGAGCGCATTGATCACGAGCGGCAGGATGAAATCGGTCATGCCGATCTTCTGATCCGGCGCATATTGTTCCTGGAAGGCACTCCCGATCTGTCGAAGCGCCCCGGCCCCACAATCGGCAAGGATGTCCCGTCCATGCTGCGGGCCGATCTTGATCTGGAATTGCAGGTCATCAAGGAATTGAAGGACGCCATCGCCCATTGCGAAGCGGAAAAGGATTACGACAGCCGCCGCATTCTGGCTGAAATCCTGGAAGATACGGAACAAGACCATACTTTGTGGCTGGAGCAGCAATTGGGGCTGATCGCCCGCATGGGCCTGCAAAACTATCTGCAATCCGCCACTGGCGGCATTGCCTGAGCGGAAGGGACACGACATGAAGGGCGACAAGGACGTCATTGTTCATCTGAACGCCATCCTCCGAGTTCAGTTGACCGCCATCAATCAGTACTTCTTGCACGCTCGGATGCTGAAGAACTGGGGCTTCAAGGATCTGGGCAAGGCCATTTTCAAAGCCTCTATCGACGAGATGAAAGAGGCGGACGAGGTCATCGAGCGCATCTTGTTTCTGGAAGGGCTGCCCAATCTTCAAGACCTGGGCAAGCTGATGATCGGCGAGGATGTGCCGGAAATTCTGGCCAGCGACCTCAAGATGGCCAATCTGGGTCATAAGGAATTGGTGGCCGCCATCGCCACATGCGAAGCGAAGCAGGATTACGTCACGCGGGACGAGCTGGCGGAAATTCTGGAAGAGCAAGAAGAGCACATCGACTGGTTGGAGACACAGTTGGATCTGGTCGGGTCCATGGGGCTGCCCAATTATCTCCAGTCGGCCATGGGAGATGTCGGAGACTGAGCTTTCGAGTTCGATCACACCACCCGCTGATTTTATCGCTGCTGGTGGTTCTGGGTATCTGGCTGTCCGTCGGTCTGCTGGTGTGGCGGGATCGTGCCGATTCGCTGCGTGCCAGCGGGTTGCTGACGGAATCCTTGACCCGTGTGGTGGCTGATCGGGTCGATAATGCCCTGCATGGCGTCGAGCTGGTCTTGCAAGACGTGGCGACCAAACTTCAGAAAGGCGAGCGCGACACGGCGAACTTGGTTGCGCTCATGCGCAGCCGCTCCCTCAACGTGGTGGAATTGCGCAATCTCTTCGTCATCGACCCGGATGGCGTGGTGCGGATCAGCACCATCGAAGCCCTGGTTGGGGTCGATCTCGGCCATCGCTCTTATTTCCAGGACCTGAAATCCGGGGGTGCCCGTGATCGAATGATGGTCACCGGGCCAATTCTCAGTGCGGCCACCGGGCGGGTCGGAATTTTGGCGGTACGGCCGATTATCAGCGCTTTGGGTGGTTTCGAAGGCGTCGTGGTCGGGGTGCTGAACCCCGCATTCTTCACCGAGACTCTGAGTGGCGTCATGTCGTCTGACGTGGACCGCTCCGTTATCGCCAATGCCAATGGCGACGTGTTGGCCCGCCTCCCTGTGAATGGAAGTGATACGGTGCCATCTATCCGATTCGGCCCCATGTTCACCGAGCATCTGCCCAAGGCGCCGTCGGGAACCTTCAGTGCAAAGAGCAAATTCGACGAAAAGTCCCGGCTCGCCTCTTATCAGGCTTTGGACCGTTACCCCATTGTCGTATCGGTGGGAGTGACGGTGGACGTTGCGCTGCGGCGATGGACGTTCAGCGCCACGGTGGTGGCCGTCTCCGGCATGGTCTTTACCCTTCTGGTTCTGGTGATCGCGGTTTTGCTTGACCGCCGCCATCTGGCGCAGCGGGCCGGGGCCTTGGCCCTTACCGCGAGCGAGGAACGGTATCGGTTGTTGGCGGACGGACAGAAAGACCTGATTCATCGCTATTTGCCTGATACCACCCTTGTGGCCTTCAATCGTGCTTATGCTGAATTTTATGCTGCCGAACCGGAAAGCTTGATCGGTCGGAAGTGGCTGGATTTTGTTCCCCCGGACGAGCATGCCGAGGTCAAGACGTTTCTCGCCTCCATGACGCCGTCTTCTCCGACTCGGGAAGACCGGCGCAGAGTGCCCCGGAAGGGGCTCCCCGATTGCTGGATCGAATGGCGAACCACCGCCCAATTCGATGGCCATGGTGTTCTGACCGGGTATCAGACCAGCGGTCGTGACGTCACCGATTCTTATCTGGCGCAACAGGCCACCGCCGAGCGCGAAGAGTTGTATAGCCAGATTTTCCATCGCAATCCGGCGGTTAAACTTCTGGTCGATCCCGATACCGCCATGGTGGTGGATGCCAATGAATCGGCGGCCATGTTTTATGGCTATCCCATTGATGTGCTGAAACGCATGCGCATCACCGATATCAATATATTGCCCTTGGCCGAGGTAAAGGTGGAGATGGAGGCGGTGGAGCGGGAGGAACGGTTGTTCTTACGGTTCAAGCACCGCCTTGCTTCCGGGGCCATCCGGGATGTGGAAGTCTATTCCTCGCCACTGCATGTGGGGGGGCGCTCTTACCTCAGCTCCATCGTGATGGACGTCACCGAGCGCAACCGGTTCGAAGCGGAACTGGCCTCTAAATCCGAAGAACTGGTGCGGTCCAATGCGGAATTGGAGCAGTTCGCCTATGTGGCTTCCCACGACCTCCGCCAGCCGCTCCGCATGGTTTCCAGCTATGTGACCCTGCTGGGGCGCAGTCTTGCCGGTAAATTGACGGCGGATGAAGCGGAGTTCATGGGCTATGCGGTCTCGGGAGTGAAGCGCATGGATGCGCTGGTCCTGGGGCTGTTGGAATATTCCCGCGTCGGCCGTGGGACCGAGGCTCCCGAGCCGGTTCCTCTGGACGACGTGGTCGCAGATGCCGCCGCCAATCTCGGCCTGGACAATCCCGATGGCGAGGCGAGATTAGAGGTTCAAACGCCACTTCCCCGAATCATGGGTGTAAGGGGCGAGTTGGTCCGGCTGTTCCAGAACCTGATGGGCAACGCCGTCAAATATCGTCATTCCGACCGGAAGCTCCATCTTGTCATCGGCAGCCGATGCGAGGAAAAGGAATGGGTGGTCTGGGTCGAAGACAACGGAATCGGCATTGATCCTCA
>JAYTWE010000448.1:0-3952 GCA_043744055.1 Magnetospirillum sp. | reverse complement strand
CCAAGGAATGGACCGACATCTAACACGAGAACCAGCTGTGCTTCACCAACAACATCCCGCAGCGCGACGGCGGCAGCCACCTGGCCGGCTTCCGCCAGGCGCTGACCCGCGTGGTGGCCAAATACGCCGAAGGCATGGGCAAGAAGGATTTGGGCCTGGTCGGCGAGGACATGCGCGAGGGCATGACCGCCGTTCTGTCGGTCAAGGTGCCGGACCCCAAGTTCAGCAGCCAGACCAAGGACAAGCTTGTTTCGTCAGAAGTTCGCGCTGTGGTTGAAAATGTCGTCAGCGAGAAACTGGCGGAATGGTTCGAGGAACACCCCGCCGAAGCCCGCAAGGTCGTCACCAAGGTGGTGGAAGCCGCCGCCGCCCGCGAAGCAGCCCGCAAGGCGCGGGAACTGACCCGCCGCAAGGGCGTGCTCGATATCGCCACCTTGCCCGGTAAGCTGGCCGATTGCCAGGAACGCGACCCCGCCTTGTCCGAACTGTTCATCGTCGAGGGCGATTCCGCCGGTGGCTCGGCCAAACAGGGGCGCAACCGCGCCAATCAGGCCATTCTTCCGCTGCGTGGTAAAATCTTGAACGTCGAGCGCGCCCGCTTCGACAAGATGCTGGGCTCGGCGGAAATCGGTACCCTGATCGCCGCCCTTGGTACCAGCATCGGCCGCGATGATTTCAATGCCGACAAAGCCCGTTACCACAAGATCATCATCATGACCGATGCCGACGTGGACGGCAGCCATATCCGCACCCTGCTTCTGACCTTCTTCTATCGCCAGATGCCGGAATTGCTGGAGCGCGGCTATCTCTACATCGCCCAGCCGCCGCTTTACCGCGCCAAGCGCGGCCAGTCGGAAGTCTATCTGAAGGACGACAGGGCGCTGGAGGAATACCTCATCGACGGCGGCCTGTCCGACGCGGTGCTGCGCATGGCGGGCGGAACCCAGGTGGCCGGTCCCGATCTGCGGGCGCTGACCGAACAGGCGCGCACCGTGAAGAATCTGCTGGCTCCGCTGTCCCGGCGCGTCCCCATGAAGGTGGTGGAGCAGGCCGCCATCGCCGACGCCTTGGATGTTACAATCCTCACCGACAGTGATCGCGGCCCCAAAGTGGCGGAAGCCGTGGCCAAGCGCCTCGACGCTCTGGAAAGCCGCCTGGAACGCGGCTGGAACGGCAAGTGGGTGGAAGGCGATGGCTTCACCTTCTCCCGCACCTTGCGCGGTGTCACCGAGACCCACAATCTGGACGCGGCCATCATCCGCTCCGCCGAAGCCCGCCGACTGCACGAGATGTCGTCGCTGCTGCGCGAGACCTTCCAAGACGCCGCCTCCATGATCGCCAAGGACCGGGAAACCCCGCTCTCCGGCCCGGTCGCCCTGGTCACCGCCGTCATGGAACAGGGCCGCAAAGGCATCGCCATCCAGCGCTACAAGGGTCTGGGCGAAATGAACCCGGAACAGCTGTGGGAAACCACACTCGACCCGCAAGTGCGCTCGCTGCTGCAAGTCCGCGTCAATCAGGCCGATGAAGCCGAACAGGTCTTCTCCACCCTGATGGGCGATGTGGTCGAGCCCCGCCGAGAATTCATCCAGACCAATGCGTTGAAAGTATCAAATCTGGACGTGTAATTACTTTTCAATCTCTTATCTGATGACAGAGGGCTCCTTCGGGAGCCTTCTTGTTGTGGAGACGTCGCTCACAGTCACGCCTAATACGTTAATATTCGCAGAATGACTCGCAATTTATATATTTTTTGCAATAATTACAGCAATTGATAGATAAATTGAGGAGGCGCGCCATGAGATGTTCCTATTCAATGTCGAATATCCTTCGAATCGGGCTGAGTGCCGCCCTGTTGGCCGGTTGCGCTCATGTCGACATCACCGATCCGCAAACGGCGGTGACGGGACGGCCGAATCTTCCCAAGCCACATGGGCTGGATGGTTGGGTGGATGCGGCCAATACTGATGGTTGGCTAGGCTTGGCCAATGAAAACCGGGAGAAGCTCCAAGTTTTAGCCTATGCGGCCCGCGAGGCTCCCTACTACCGCCGTGCCGCCGCGCCAGCGGACAGGCCTAATCGCTGCCTGGCACTTTCCGGTGGAGGGCTGCGGGCCGCCACCTTCGCGGTCGGAGTGCTGGAAGGGCTGGATAGCGAGCCGGTCAATCTTCTCCAGGAGATGGACATCGCCTCGGCGGTGTCCGGCGGCGCCTGGGCGCTGTCATGGTTCTATGCCCAGCAGGCCCTTGCCTTGGGGCAACAAGGATCGCCCCTGGACGCCACCGCCGAGATGCGGATCAAAGCCCGCCAAAGGTTGTTTACCGAAGCGGTGGCGGAGCTTAAGGAAAAGTCACATTTCATGACCGCTGGCGAGGGCGTTCTACAGGGGGTGGCGGATATTCTGTTCATCCCCGTCAATCTTGTTGCCAACGGTATCTTCGACAATCAGTTCAACACATCGCCGGGTCATTATTATTACGAGGAACGCCTCGCCCGGACCTACCACTCCAGCGCAGCTTCCGACATAGCGTCCAATACCCTTACCCTGGGGCTGGTGGGGAATATGGTTATGGCCAACAATACCCTGGCCACGACCAATCAAAGCGTGAAACGCATGCCGTTCCCCATCATCAACGCTGCGATTCAGGTGGATGATGACGTTGCCCATCATGGGTCCAGCCTGGCGAATACGGTCTTCGAGATCACACCGAGCTGGATCGGGAATGACTGGTTCGGCTATCTCTACAACTCCCCTGGAGCCGACGGGTTGGGTAGTTTTACGGATGCGGGGATTCCTGATCTTACGCGGGCGGTCTCCATTTCAGGCGCGGCGGTGGATAGCGGCGGCATTCGGAATATGAGCCCCGCGCTACAGGTGTGGTGGAACGTCCTCAATACCGGCCTGTCCTACAATATCCCCAATTACAACCCCGCCCCGAAATTCCAAACCTCCTTGGACCTTCATCATCTGGTCCCCTGGCCGCTCTATCTGCTGTCACATCATACCCGCAATCCCGATGGCGTTCGTCTGCGCCTGGGCGATGGTGGGTTTGCTGAGAATTTGGGGATGTACTCCCTGGTCCGGCGCATGTGCCAAGAGATCTATGTGATCGATGCCGAGCATGATCCCGACTATGTATTCAATGCTTATCACAGCTTAAAAGCGGCCTTAAAGGCTGAGATGAATGTGGATTTCTCCATCTCCGACATTGATGTTAACCCCCCCGCCCATATCGCCCTGGTTGGCCCGGATTCCGCAGCTGGACGGTTCAGGCCCATGGCGCAAGGTGAAAAAAAGGCGTGCACCCTCCTCAAAAATCAGGTCATGAATGGCGAAATCAACTATCTGCCGCTCACGGGAGAGAAGCTGGAAAAGAGCACCATCACGGTCCATCTCATCAAACTGTCCATGCCCTCCGATACGGCCCTCAATGTGCCGAACTCGGTCAAAAGATTCATGGAGCGTCGGAACGTTGCTTGCGCCAAAAAAGGCATGACTGTGCCGGAATTCCCTCAGGAGAAGACCGAGAACTTGGATTATAGCCCGGAGACATTCCAGGCCCTATACGATCTGGGGCGTTGGATTGTCCAGGCCAACTCATCCAAACTCCTCGCTGAAAAGCCTCAGTGAGACATGCTGCCGTACCTTATACCCCGTCGCCGTGAAAACCCAAAAATTCCACGAGAGAGGATATGGGCACCGCCCGTCCACGCGGGTCCGCAGAAAAGTCTTTGGAAACAACAGGGAAGGCTGAGCGACGTGGATATCCGCGACAAGCGCGGGCATGACGGAGTCGGGAATCGCTGTGTACCTTCTGAATGAATCTGTGCATTAGTGTTATGTTTTTGAAGTTCGTGGCATTCTTACTTCCACATTGTGGGAGGCCGGGATGGCACGAGGCAAGGCATCGTTGATCGAACTGAGTGAGGTGGAACGGGTCGAACTTGAAGG
>JAYTWE010000447.1:0-1962 GCA_043744055.1 Magnetospirillum sp. | reverse complement strand
TCCGAGCGCTTTCATGGCTGGCTGTTCCGTCATCCCCTGTTCGGGCCACCGTTGCAGCAGTGGGAGCTGCACGGAATTATCCCTCTTTACGCCAAAATATTCGCGCTGATCTCCATGGTGGCCAGCATGACCTATGTCATCGGCTTTACCGAGACGGCTTGGCCGTTGATCGCCGTCATGGCGACCAGTTGCACGGTCGGAGCGATCTTCATTCTGACCCGGCCCCATCGGGTCTGATATCAGTGCAACGAATCCAGATTTCGAATTGGTTAATTTCATCGTCTTGGCCGGGCTTGTCCCGGCCATCCACGCCCTTCCGTTTGGCAAAATGCTGATGGAACGGCGTGGGTACACGGGACGAGCCCGCGCATGACGGCTATTGGTGGTGGCCTCAGCGCTCAGAATGGTGTGGTCCGTGTCGCTATTAATCTCTGAGTTCGTTGCCCTGGGTCTGATACCACCGCACTTGCGCCGCGAGGCGGCTGCGGCTAGGTTTGGGGCGCTTTACAAACTGGATTGAGGGAATAGGAATGGACACGGTTTTGGTCCCGCTGATCGATGTCGTCCTGATGGCCTTGAATCTGTATTGGTACATCATCTTGGCCTCGGTGATTATGAGCTGGCTGGTGACCTTTGGGGTTATCAACACTTACAACTCCACTGTTCGGACCATCTTGGATGTGATCTATCGGCTGACCGAGCCGGCGCTTCGCCCCTTGCGGCGGATCTTGCCCGATTTCGGCACGGTTGATCTGTCGCCCATTGCGCTGTGGCTTATCATCTATTTCCTGATGGGAGTTCTGGGGCGGCTGAAATACGCGCTCTGACCATGGCGGGAGATTCTCCTTTCTCGCCGGTTCCCGGTGGTTTACGGGTGGCGGTGCGCCTGACGCCAAAGGCTTCGAGGGATCGCATTCAAGGTGTGGTGCTCGAAGCTGATGGTCAGGCGGTGGTGAAGGTTCAGGTGACCACCATTCCCGAGGATGGCAAGGCCAATCAGGCCCTCATCAAGCTGTTGTCCAAGCAATGGCGGGTGGCTAAAACCCAGATGGAAATCATTCAGGGTGCCACCGACCGGCGCAAACTTATTCTGATTTCCGGTGACGGAGCCGAATTGGCCGACCGGCTAGACCAATGGATGGCGAATAATCATGACTGAAGCCAAGCTTATCGACGGCAACCTGTTCTCGGCCAAGCTGCGCGAGATCATTGCCGGTCATGTGCAGATCATGCGCGATACCCATCACGTTACCCCTGGTCTGGCGGTGGTGTTGGTGGGGGAGGACCCTGCCAGCCAGGTCTATGTGCGCACCAAGCATAAGCGCACCGTCGAGGCCGGTATGAAGTCGTTCGAGCACAAGCTTCCCGCCGATACCCCCGAGCGCGAGGTGTTGACCCTGATCGAGGGATTGAACAACGATCCCGAGGTTCACGGCATTCTGGTCCAGCTGCCGCTGCCCAAGCATATTGATACGCAAAAGGTGATCGAGGCTATCGACCCCGCCAAGGATGTGGATGGCTTTCATCCGGTTAATGTGGGGCGGCTGGCGGCTGGTATTGACGCCATGGTGCCCTGCACGCCCTTGGGCTCGCTGCTGCTGCTGAAGGATGTCTTGGGCAAGCTGGGCGGCCTGGATGCCGTGGTGGTGGGGCGCAGCAATATTGTCGGCAAGCCCATGGCTCAGTTGTTGATTAAAGAAAGCTGCACCGTCACCGTCGCTCATTCCCAGACCAAGGACTTGCCCGACGTGGTCCGCCGCGCCGATATCGTGGTGGCGGCGGTCGGTCGCCCCGAGATGATCCGAGGCGATTGGCTGAAGCCGGGCTGCACCGTCATTGATGTGGGGATCAATCGGATCGAGCTGCCCGACGGCACTAAGAAATTGGTGGGCGACGTGAATTTCGCCGAGGCGGTCACGGTGGCGGGGGCGATCACGCCGGTGCCCGGCGGCGTCGGCCCCA
>JAYTWE010000446.1:0-1926 GCA_043744055.1 Magnetospirillum sp. | reverse complement strand
CCTGTTGGCGATTTAGCGCCAAACGCAATCCAAAACCGGCGAACTGGTCCCACAACACTCCCTTGGAAATAGCATGGACGGCCATACCCGCCATCATCTTGCTACTGATTGCGGTCCCATCCTTTCGCCTTCTCTACTTCATGGACCGGGTGACTGACGCAGATCTGACCCTGAAGATCGTGGGGCATCAGTGGTACTGGTCCTACGAATACCCGGATCAGAACTTCAAATTCGACGCCATGATGGTTCAGGCCGAAGATCTGAAACCGGGCCAACCCCGGCTTTTGACCACCGATAACGAATTGGTGGTTCCGGCCGGAGTGCCAATCCGACTTCAGATGACCGCCGACGATGTCATTCATTCTTGGGCGGTGCCCGCCTTCGGAGTAAAGACCGACGCCGTGCCCGGACGCTTGAACGAGACCTGGGTCCAGGTCAACGAGCCGGGACTCTATTACGGCCAGTGTTCACAGCTGTGCGGCGTCAATCACGGCTTCATGCCCATTCACGTCCGCGCCGTCACCAAGGCCGAGTTCGCCGACTGGGTCACTTCGGCCAAGCAAAAATTCGTCCAGATCGACGGTACGCCGCCGATCACCACTGTCGCCATGGCCCACCCCCCCGAACCGAGTTCCAAGGAGCCACGCCCATGAGTCACGCGACCCCCCATGGCTGGCGGCGCTGGCTGTATTCCACCAATCACAAGGATATCGGAACTCTCTATCTGATCTTCTCGGTCATCGCGGGACTGATCGGCGGTGCCATGTCGGTGGTGATCCGCATCCAACTGGCCCATCCGGGCGGCACCTTGTTCGGCGGCGACTGGCATCAATACAACGTCTTCGTCACCGCCCATGCCCTGACCATGGTGTTCTTCACGGTAATGCCCGGCCTGATCGGTGGTTTCGGCAATTGGTTCATACCGCTGATGATCGGGGCGCCGGACATGGCCTTTCCCCGATTGAACAATATCAGTTTCTGGCTGCTGCCCCCGGCCTTCATCTTGATGCTGCTCTCGGCCTTTGAAGGGGCCGGAGCGGGAACCGGCTGGACCCTCTATCCGCCATTAAGCACCAACGGGCATCCCGACGCCTCGGTGGACTTCGCCATTCTTGCCCTTCATCTGGCCGGTATCAGCTCGGTCCTGGGCGCCATCAACTTCATCAGCACCATTCTCAACATGCGGGCACCGGGCATGACGCTTCACCGCATGCCGCTGTTCATCTGGTCCATGCTGGTGACCGCCTTCTTGCTGCTGCTGTCCATTCCAGTGCTGGCCGGCGCCCTGACCATGCTGCTGACCGACCGCAATTTCGGAACCGCATTCTTCGCGCCCTCCGGCGGCGGCGATCCCCTGCTCTACCAGCATCTCTTCTGGTTCTTCGGCCACCCCGAAGTTTACATCATGATCCTGCCCGCTTTCGGCATCGTCAGCCAGATCATCGCCACCTTCTCCAGAAAGCCGGTCTTCGGATATCTGGGCATGGCCTATGCCATGGTCTCCATCGGCGTCATCGGCTTTGCCGTCTGGGCGCATCACATGTTCACCACCGGCCTGGACGTGAATACCAGAGCCTATTTCACCGCCGCCACCATGGTTATCGCGGTACCGACCGGTATCAAGGTGTTCAGCTGGATCGCCACCATGTGGGGCGGCTCCATCACCTTCAGGGTTCCGATGCTGTGGGCGGTGGGCTTTGTGTTTCTGTTCACCATGGGCGGCGTCACCGGGGTGGTTCTGGCCAATAATCCGGTGGATGTGGCGCTGCACGACACCTATTACGTCATCGCCCATTTCCACTATGTCGTGGCTCCGGGAACTATTTTCGGGCTGTTCGCCGGCATTTATCATTGGTATCCAAAAATCACAGGCCGCTACATGAATAGCGTTCTCTCGCATATTCATTTTTGGCCTAGTCTCATCTG
>JAYTWE010000445.1:0-2105 GCA_043744055.1 Magnetospirillum sp. | reverse complement strand
ATCGCCCTGGTTTTCTTCACCACCAGCGTGGCAAAAACCATCGGCACCGGAATTGTCGAACCCAATCTGGTGGATACTCACATTATCTTCGGCGCCCTGATGGGGGCCATTGTGTGGAATATCGTCACTTGGGCCTTGGGCATTCCGTCGTCCAGCTCCCATGCCCTGATCGGCGGTATTGCTGGGGCCGGTATTGCCAAGGGCGGGTTTGCCGCCTTGGTCCCCGTCGGATTTATGAAGACCGGCTTTGCCATTATCTTATCGCCGCTGATCGGTCTGATCTTGGCCATGACGCTGATTCTAATTCTGTCATGGGCTTGCCGCCGTACCGCGCCCTTCGTGGTGGATCGCCGGTTCCGGTTCTTGCAGATCTTCTCGGCGGCGGCCTATTCCCTGGGTCATGGCGGCAACGACGCGCAAAAGACCATGGGAATCATCGTCGCCCTGCTGTACAGCCAAGGCCTCCTGGAGGGGGAATTCCACGTCCCCCTTTGGGTCGCAGTGCTTTGTCAGCTGGCCATGGGTCTGGGGACCCTGTTCGGCGGCTGGCGGATCGTCAAGACCATGGGCTCCAAGATCACCGATATGAAGCAGATCGACGGATTTTCCGCCAATGCATCAGGAGCGGTGACCCTGTTCGGAGCCACTTGGTTGGGTATTCCAGTCTCGACCACCCACACCATCACCGGCTCCATCATCGGCGTGGGTGTGGCGCGTAAAGTCATGGGAGTGCGCTGGCACATCGCCGCCAATATCGTTATCGCCTGGGTTGTCACCATCCCGGCAGCGGGAAGCGTCGGCGCACTGTTCTATTGGGCCTCCACCAAATTCTGGTGAGTATTTACGGTTGATCCGCACCAATGAAGGACGACACATCCTTCTTGGTACGGGCCTCCATTACTGTCTTACCCGTCACGCGGTAATAGGTAAGCTCTGCCACATTGGTGGCATGGTCACCGATCCGTTCCAGATTCTTGGCGATGAACATCAGATGGGTGCATGACGTGATGGTACGGGGATCTTCCATCATATAAGTGAGGATCTCCCGGAACAGCGCCGAATAGACATCGTCCAATTCCTGATCCCGGTCCCGCAGGGCCATGGCGCGTTCCGCATCATGGCAAAGATGAGCATCCAGCACATCCTTCACCATGGTGAGAGCAAGGCGACCCAGGCGGATCAGCGAGCGCATGGGACCAACCGCAGGAAGCTGATTGAGCACCATGGATCGCTTGGCGGCATTGGCCGCCAGATCGGCGATCCGTTCAATCTCGCCGGAGATCTTCAGCGCCGTCACTACAGCACGGAGGTCGTCGGCAACCGGTGACCTGAGCGCCAGCACCTTGATGGTTTGCTCGTTGATAAAGGCTTCGTAGGAATCCACATTGGCATCGGATGCCATGATCCGCCCCGCCAGATCGCTGTCGCGGGTCTCCAAAGCTTGAATGGCCCCAGCCAATTGAGCTTCGGCCACGCCGCCCATGCGGGCCAGGCCCTCTTGTAACCGCTCCAACTCGGCGTCGTAAGATTTGACGATATGCGGCATGACGCCTCCTTCAGCCGAAACGGCCGGTGATGTAGCCTTGAGTCAGGTCTTGGGTCGGAGCGGTGAAAATCTGTTCCGTCGCCCCAACCTCGATAATCCGCCCCAGATGGAAGAATGCGGTGGATTGTGATACGCGGGCGGCCTGTTGCATGGAATGAGTAACGATGGCGATGGTAAAGGTTTCGCGCAACTCGTCGATCAATTCCTCGATCCGGGCCGTGGCGATGGGATCAAGCGCCGAACAAGGCTCGTCCATCAAGATCACTTCCGGCTCCACCGCAATGGCCCTGGCAATGCACAGGCGCTGTTGCTGCCCGCCAGACAAGCCCGACCCACTCTGGTTGAGCTTGTCTTTGACCTCGCCCCACAGCGCCGCCTTGCGCAAGGCCCACTCCACGCGGTCATCCATATCGGCCGCATTGAGGTTCTCGAACAGCTTCACGCCGAACGTGATGTTGTCGTAGATCGACATCGGAAACGGCGTGGGCTTCTGGAACACCATGCCAATCTTGGCCCGAATCAAGGCCACGTCCTGCTTGGAAGTGAGTAAATTCACGCC
>JAYTWE010000444.1:0-3729 GCA_043744055.1 Magnetospirillum sp. | reverse complement strand
GGAACCGGCCCGCGCCTCCGCCGAGGAAGGGGTGAAGCGCCTTGCAGCCTATCAGGATTCCCGCTATGCCCAACTCTACCTGGAACGCCTCGCCCCCATCGCGGCAGCCGAGCGCGACGCGGGCGGCAATGGCGCGCTGACCCGGATAGTCGCCCGCCATCTGGCGGTGCGCATGTCTTTCGAGGATGTGATCCGGGTGGCTCAGTTGAAGACCGATCCCGCCCGCTTCGAACGCATCCGGGCGGAAATCGGAGCCGCCCCAGGCCAGCCGGTGGTGATAAAGGATTTTCTGAAACCCGGTATCGAGGAAATCTGCGGAACTCTCCCCAGTGTGATAGCTCGGCCCATCTTGGCCCTGGCCCGACGCAGAGGCTGGATCGACACAGCCTATCTGGGCAGCGAGGTCACCAGCAGCGGCATCCTCGGCTTCACCGGATTATGGTTGATGGCCCGCCTGAAAGGCTGGCGGCGGTTTTCTCACCGCTTCCACGAAGAACAACACGCCCTGGAATCCTGGTTGGACGCGGTAGCCAAGGCCACAACCATCTCACCACTGCTGGGTCTTGAAGTGGCGGAATGCGTCCGCCTCGTCAAAGGCTATGGCGAAACCTGGAGACGGGGCGAGGCCAATTATCGCCAGATTCACAACCAAGTGATCGCCCCCGCCTTGACCGGAATCTGGCCCACCGGCTTCGCCGTGGACGCCATCGCCAATGCGCGAGCCGCCGCCCTGGCCGATCCCGAAGGAGACCGGCTGACGACAACCCTGCACTCCATCTTGGAGAAAGCGGCGGCTTAAAATCAAAATCCTCTCCTCCCCCGGCTTTGCCGGGGGAGGCTGGGAGGGGGGAGGCTACTTCAAGCCGTCAATCTGCTGCTGCACCTGCCCGCGCGCCGGTGAATCGGCGGGAAGCGTCCCTAATAAACGGGTCCAGAGTTTAGCCGCCTTGGCCTTATTCCCCTTCATGGCAGCGTCGAGCCCTAGGAAATACAAGGCGTCGGGCTGGTTGGGGTCGATGGCGACAACTTCTCCCATCACCTTTAAGGCCTCGTCAGGAAGGGTCGAGCCCTCTTCCTCGTCCAACAGCAAGATGGCGTATTCGATACGGGCCTGGACCTCGCCCGGCAGCAGCTTCATGGCTTTGACATAGGCCTCCTTGGCCTCGTCCACCTGACCCAGCGCCCGGTACGAGCGGCCCAGCATGGCCCAGCCCTTGCCGTCATTGGGCTCGGTCTTCAGCCGCTCGGCCAGACGAGTGACCATGGCTTGGATCGTACTTACCCGGTCCTTCATCTGAGCGATCTGCGTCGCTCGGCTGGAAAAAGGCCGGTCCGGCATATCGGGCATGCCCAGGCTCAGGTAAAATCCCAAGCTTACCAGCGGCAGGATGGTTGCGATGGCGATGGCCGCGCGTTTACCGGCCTTGTGACTGGCGGGAACGGTATTCTTTTCAGCTTCGGCAGCCGCCAGCATGCGGCGCTGAATCTCGGTGCGCGCCGCTTCCGCCTGATCGGCCGACAACAGGCCACGCTCAACGTCGCGACCGATTTCCTCTAGCTGGTCGCCATAGACCGCCAGATCATAATCCACGCGGGCGGCTGATTGAGGAGCGGGCCGCAGCAGCGGACGAAGCAGTCCACCGATGGTCAGGGCCACCATGGCGGCGAAAACAATCCAGATCACTGACCAGACTCCTTGCTGCCACTCTCCTTGAGCAGCTTTTCAAGACGGCGTTTCTCGTCGGCGGATAATGGCGGCGGCGGCGGAGCGGCGGCGGCGGTGGAACGACGGCGATAGAACCCGAACACCACCGCTAGGCTCCCGGCGAACAAGGCGAACGGCCCCAGCCACAGAACCAGGGTGGTTGCCTTGAAGGGGGGCTTCAACAGCACGTAATCGCCATAGCGATCCACCACGAAGGTCTTGACCTGATCGTCGCTATCTCCGGCCGAGATGCGTTCGCGCACGATCACCCGCAGATCCTTGGCCAGATCGGCGTCGGAATCGTCGATGGACTGATTTTGGCAAACCAAGCAGCGCAGATCGCGGCCCAATTCGCGGGCGCGGTGCTCTTGGACCGGGTCCTTGAGCATCTCGCTGGGATTGACGGCGAAAGCGGGTGAAGCCGTCAGCATGGCCAAAACAACAAACAACCCCTTCATCATTTCTTCTCCAGCTCCCGGATGATGGGCAGCAGGGTCTTGGTCCAGACCTCGGGGGAAATGGGGCCGATATGCTTGTAGCGGATGATGCCCGCCTTATCGACGATGAAGCTTTCCGGTGCGCCGGTCACTCCGAAATCCACCGCGGCACGGCCAGGAGCCGGATCAACGCCGACGCGCTCATAAGGATCGCCGTGCTTCTTCAGCCAAGCCGCCCCTAAAGCTGGGTCGTCGCGCCAGTCGATGCCGTGAATGGGCACGATCCCGGCCTTCTTATACTCCATCAGATAGGGATGCTCCTGCACACAGGCGATGCACCATGACCCATAGATATTGACCAGCGACACCCGGCCTTTAAGGTTGGCCGTGGCCAGGCCGCTGCTCTCGCCCCGCCCCGGCAGCGCCGCCAAGGTCATCTCGGGCACCGGACGGTCGATCAGAACCGAAGGAATATCCTTCGGATTCAGGGTCAGACCCTTGACGAACAGCAGCGCCATCACCGCGAAAATAGCGACGGGAAGCAAGAACAGGGCGCGCCTCATGCCGAAACACTCCGCGCCGCGGCCCGCGCCGGAGCGCCAATGCGGTGACGCCGGTCGGCAAGGCTGATGAGCCCGCCCAGCACCAGGAAACCAGCCCCCGCCCACAGCCAGGGAATGCAGGGATTGAAATACAGCCGGGTGACATAGCCGCCCTTGGCCGGGTCGGCATCGCCGATCACCACGTAAAGATCGCCCAGCAGACCGGACCGGATGGCCGCCGTAGTAGTGGGGCGCGGCGGCATGCGATAGGTCCGCTTTTCCGGCTGCATGAGGTCGATCACCGTACCGCCCTTGGAAACTTCGAACGTGGCTCGGCTGGCGGTGTAATTGGGACCGGGAACATCTTCCACCCCTTTCAGGGTGATGCCGAAACCTCCCACGGTGATGGTCTCACCGATCTTCTGAGTCTGGATATATTCGCTGGTCCAGGCGGATGACGCCGTCAGGCCGACGATGAACACCGCCACGCCGAAATGGGCCAACGCCATGCCCCAGGACGAGCGCGGCATGCGGATGGCACGGCCCAGCGCCTCGGACGGAGCCTGAAACAGACGGATACGCTCGGCCAGATCAAGCAAGGTTCCAAGACCCAGCCAAACGGCCAGAGCAAAGCCAAGTCCAGTCCACCACGGCCCGGCCGAACCGCCCTGAAGAAACCACACCACCATGGCCGTGCCCAAGGCGGCGATGGCGGCGAATTTCAATCGCCCCAGTACTCCGGCCAGATCCCCGCGCTTCCACGCCATCATGGGGCCAACCGCCATGACCACCACCATGGGGGCCATCAGCGGCAGAAAGACAGCGTTGAAGAAGGGCGGTCCCACCGACACCTTGCCCAGATTAAGTGCATCGGCGATCAACGGATAAAGAGTCCCCAACAAAACGGTGGCGGCGCCTGTGGCCATCAGCACATTGTTGAGCAGCAGCGAGCCTTCCCGCGAAATGGGCGAGAACAGACCGCCCATCTTCATGGCCGGAGCCCGCATGGCATACAAGGTGAACGACCCGCCAACCGCCAGGACCA
>JAYTWE010000443.1:0-5884 GCA_043744055.1 Magnetospirillum sp. | reverse complement strand
CGAGGTGGTCACCCGTCTGCGCGGTTCGGTGACCACGCCGCTGGTGATGGATTCCACCGAACTGCCGGTGCTGGAGGCTGCGCTGAAGCTCTATGGCGGCAAGGCCATCCTCAACTCCATCAATTTCGAGAATGGCGAGAAGGACGCGGCTGACCGCTTGAAGCTCGCCCGCAAATTCGGCGCTGCCGTGGTGGCCCTGACCATCGACGAAGAGGGCATGGCCAAGGATGTGGATTCCAAGCTCCGCATCGCCCATCGCCTCTACGACTTCGCAGTCAACCAGCACGGCTTACCGCCGGGCGATCTGTTGTTCGATCCGCTGACCTTCACCATCTGCACCGGCAATGAAGACGACCGCAAACTGGCGGTAGAGACCCTGGATTCCATCGAACGCATCGCCAAGGAGCTGCCGGAATGCGGCATCGTCTTAGGCCTGTCCAATGTCTCGTTCGGCCTGAAGGCGGCGGCGCGTCAGGTCTTGAACTCGGTGTTCCTGGAGCACGCGGTCAAGCGCGGCATGACCGGGGCCATCGTCCATGTCTCCAAGATCGTACCGTTGCACACATTGCCCGCCGATGAGGTCAAAGTGGCCGAAGACCTGATCTTCGACCGCCGTGCGGAAGGCTATGACCCACTTCACGCCTATATCGCCCTGTTCGGAGACCGCAAGGTCGCCGAGATCAAAAAAGAACGCCCCGCCAAGGCGGAAGACCGTCTTCGCCAGCGCATCATCGACGGTGACCGCACCGGGCTGGACGCCGATCTGGCCGAAGCCATGGCCGAGGGCTGGAAGCCGCTGGACATCATCAACCAGCTGCTGCTGGAGGGGATGAAGGTGGTGGGCGAGCTGTTCGGCTCGGGCAAGATGCAGCTCCCCTTCGTGCTGCAATCGGCTGAAACCATGAAGGCCGCCGTCGCCTTCCTGGAGCCCCATATGGAAAAGGCCGACGGCCAGCAAAAGGCCACCATCGTGCTGGCCACGGTGAAGGGTGACGTCCACGATATCGGCAAGAATCTGGTGGACATCATCTTGACCAATAACGGCTACAAGGTGATTAATATCGGCATCAAGCAGCCCATCGCCGAGATCATCAAGGCGGCCAAGGAGCACAAGGCCGACGCGGTGGGCATGTCGGGTCTGCTGGTCAAATCCACCGTCATCATGCGCGAAAATCTGGAAGAGATGACCGCCGCCGGTCTTGATCTTCCGGTCCTGCTGGGCGGCGCCGCCCTGACCCGCAAATATGTGGAAGAGGATTGCCGCAAGGCCTATGGCTCCGGCCGGGTGGCCTATGCCCGTGATGCCTTCGACGGCCTCGACCTGATGGCCAAGGTCTCCGAGAATGGGTTCGACGCTCATCTGGCGGCGCGGGAAGCCCAGCCTCATCGGCCCGGCTCACCGTCACGCACCCTGGGCGAAGCGGCGCAACCCGCCATCCGTCCGGTGGACTGGGAGGAAATCAATCTGCGCCGCGCCGAGCTGCACAAGGATGTGCCGCCGCCGGTACCGCCGTTCTGGGGGGCTCGGATCATCGAGGCCGCGCCGTTACAGAACCTGATCCCCTATCTCAACGAAACCATGCTCTATCAGTTCCATTGGGGTTATCGCAAACAGGGCCGCTCCCTCGCCGAGTTCAAGGATTGGGCGCATAAAGAGCTGAAGCCCATCGCTCTCGATATGCTGAAGCGATGCGCCAAGGAAGAGATCCTCCAGCCCAAGGCCGCCTATGGCTATTGGAAGGCCGCCAGTGAAGGCGACTCGGTGGTGCTGTTCCACGAGGATGGCAAGACCGAAGCGGCGCGCTTCCCCTTCCCGCGTCAGGGCAAGGAAGGTGGGTTATGCATCGCCGACTTCTTCCGCCCGGTCAGCGATCCCGTGCGCGATGTCATCGGCCTTCAGGTGGTGACCATGGGCAAGCGCGCCACCGAAGTGGCAAGCGACTGGTTCAAGGCCGACAAATATCAAGATTACCTCTATCTGCATGGTCTGTCGGTCGAAATGGCCGAAGCCATGGCGGAATATGTCCATAAGCGCATCCGGGCCGAACTGGGCTTCGTCGCCGAGGACGCCGCCGATATGGATAAGCTGCTGAAGCAGAATTATCGTGGCTCACGCTTCTCATTCGGCTATCCCGCCTGCCCCCGAATCGAGGACCAAACCGCCCTGCTGGCCTTGCTGGGAGCCGATCGTATCGGGGTAACCCTATCCGACGAATTCCAGCTGGAACCGGAACAATCCACCTCAGCCATTGTCACCGTTCATCCCCAGGCGAAGTACTTCAGCGTTTAAGTTGAAGCGGGGGGACGAAAAGTCATTGACCCGTCCCCCGCCTTCGCTATAGTCCCGCCACCTTTCTTGCGGTGCCCCAGTGGCGGAATGGTAGACGCGGCAGACTCAAAATCTGTTGCCTGTGAGGGCGTGCTGGTTCGAGTCCGGCCTGGGGCACCATTTTTGCGCAAAAGAGAGAACCTCTGGCGCACGAGAGCGTTTTTCAATCACATTGAATCACGCTCGTTAGCCCGGCGCCGCCCCGAAAGGGGCAAACGACGCCCGGAGGGCGACCCCGAACACTGTGAGGGGTGTGCGAAGCACACAGCGGCGCTTGAGCCCAGAAAAAGCTTTTTCCGCCTCAGGCAAAGCTAGGCCGTTCGCGTATGAACATCTTCTTTCTCGACCGTGATCCGGCTCTGGCGGCCAGGTTCCATAGCGACCAGCATGTGGTGAAGATGGTGCTGGAAACAGCCCAGATTCTCTGCGCGGCCCTGCACCGTCATGGCATCCCAGCGCCATACAAACCCACCCATCCCCGTCACCCATGCGTCCTGTGGGCTGGCGATAGCCTGCCCCAATGGCAATGGACGCGCAGCCTGGGCCTCGAACTCGGAAAGGAATACACCCATCGGCGAGGACGCATGCATGCCTCCGCTGCCGTTATCGCCAGCCTATCCGGGCACCCCGACATTCCCGATGTCGGCTGGACAGATCCGCCCCAGGCCATGCCTGACGACTACCGCCGCGATGATGTGGTCGCCGCCTATCGGGCCTATTACGCTGGCGCGAAAAGCCGTTTCGCTGGCAAGGGAGAAGCGGTTTGGACCGGTCGCATCCGTCCTGACTTCATGCCTCCCCAACCTTGAAAATGACTTAATACCTAGTATTAAGCCATCAACTGCTTCTGGGGAGTTCCACGTGGAAGGCCGTGCCTTCGCCCGGTGTGGATTCAACCCAGATACGTCCGTGATGCTGATCGATTATCTTTTTGCAGATGGCGAGGCCGATACCGGTCCCTTCGTACTTGTCCGGGGTATGAAGCCGCTTAAACACGCCAAAAATGGTGTCGTGATAGATCTGTTCGATGCCAATGCCATTATCTCTGACTGTCATGACATGGTTCATTGGGCCGATCACGGCGGAGACGGTCACCACGGGAGGGCGTTCCGGCAGACTGTATTTGATGGCGTTGCCGATGAGGTTCTGGAATAGCCGAACCAGATCGGAGGGGGCGCATTTGATCATGGGAAGCGCTCCCACAATATCCACCCTGCCATTGGCGTCGATGATGTTGGAGTGCAGATTGGCGCAGGCCTCATCCACGACTTCGCCCAAGGCGACGAGTTCGACAGGCATTGCGTTGCGGCCGATCCGCGAGAACTCCAGCAGATCAACCACCAGCTGATCCATGCGCACCGCCCCATCATGAGCAAAGGCGATGAATTCGCGGGCGTCGGCATCCAGTTTGTCGCCGTAGCGGCGCTCCAGCAAAGAGACATAACTAGAAACCTGGCGCAGCGGCGAACGCAGGTCGTGGGACGCGATATAGGCGAATTGCTCCAACTCGGCATTCGACCGGGCAAGGTCCCGGCGAGTGGCGTCTTCCTCCAGCACGGCACCGATCCAGCGCGCCAGCAGCCGCATGAATTCCCTGTCGCCGTCGTCGAAGTCCCGTTGGCTTGGGGTGCTGGAGCTGAAATTCACCGTGCCATAAGCCTTGCCCCGGACACGGATCGGGGCGCCGACATAGCTTTCAAGTCCATGGGTGCGGTAACAGGGATGATCGGCATGGGGCGACCGCGCCCAATGGGCGATGGCGACCACATCATCCTGCTCCATCACCAGGGCGCAGTACGTGCTGGCGAGGTCGAATACCGTTCCGTCGACCAGAGCCGTTTCTTCGGAGGCCGAATGATGCTCGACGGTGAAGCGGCTGCCTTCGACCCGGCTGATCATCCCCATGGTAAGGTCCAGGTGCCGGCGTCCCAGGTCGAGGGCATCGGCCAGCTTTTGCGATGCCGGACCCGGCGGCAGGGCAGCGATCTCACTCAGCACCCGAAGATTCTCGTACTGGCGGCGCAAGAGCACCGTCCGTTCGGTCAGGGCCAGTTCGATGCGCTTGCGCTCGGTGATGTCCTCGTGGACCAGCACCACTTCCGGGACGGAATCGTCCTGTCCGCAAATGGGATAGGCATAGCCGTGCACCCAGCGGTCCTCACCCCGCTCGCCATTGGCGGCAACATGGATGGCTGGAATTTCCAGGCTGCGTCCCGCCAATCCCTCGGCAAGCAGACTCTCGGCGCCGATCTGGTTGAGGACGGGATGCCCGCCGTCGGCGGGGACGGTGGAAACCGAGCCCCACATCTTCACCCAGGACCGATTCGACATCCGCGGGATAGACTCGGCATCTACAATCTGAATCGCCAGTGGGCTTTGTTCGAAGATGGCGCGGAACCGGATTTCGGACTCCCGTAGCGCCAGTTCGGCCCGCTTGCGGTCGGTAATATCCATAGCGGTGGAAAGGCAGCGCCATCCCCCGCCCCATCCGTCTCCCAACCGGACGCTTTCCAGAATTACCGGAAACGGCGGGCGCTGATCCGGCGACAGCCACAGCTCGGTGGAGGCTCGCCCGGTGCTTCGCACAGTGGCGAAATGATCATCCAGATTATGGCGGCTGCTCTTTTCGACGAACAGGAGGAAGGGCTTTCCAGCGATGCGCCCCTTGGTCCGAGCGAGCATCCCCATTCCGGCGATATTGGCGTCCACCACCGAAAAATTATCATCAATGATGAAGTAGCCGATGGGTGAATATTCAAAAAGGTCGCGATAGCGGGCGCTGACCTTCTCGATATGACCCTGAGCCTGATGAAGCTCTTCGTTCTGCGTCCGCAACTCCTCCTGATGGACCTGGAGATTGTGCAGGGTTTCCGTCATTCGCCGCTGGCTGTCCGCCATACCGCCGGGGGCGCGATTGCGAAGCGCATTCAACTCCGTGATCAACTCAAGGTTTTCAGCCTCAAGCTGAGCCTTGGTTTTTGATCGGTTTTCTTGTACTGCCATTGGAAGCTCACGCGCGAACGAAATTCCCTCGGAAAAACAAGGCTACACACATTCTAAGGTATCGGCCAATTATTCTTTAGCATAGTAACCTGACAACTCCGCGAGCTTGGACCACGATGCTCCCGGTCAAGGGCTACAGGAGGACTTCATGGCACCTAAGTCGAAATTGGGAAACACAGCATCCAAAGACGTGCGTGCTGGGGCCGAGCAAGAGGCCGATGCTGAAGTCCCCAAGAAGACCCGTGCGCGCCGCAGTAATCTCTATGTGGTGGGTGTCGGTGCTTCGGCAGGAGGCCTGGAGGCGCTTCGCCCCTTCGTGGCCAATCTGCCGTTGGCGGTCAACATGGCCTATGTCATCGTCCAGCACTTGTCGCCGGCATATCGCAGCATGATGGTCCAATTACTGGCCCGCGAGACCAAGTTGCCGGTGGAGGAGATCAAGGACGGCACCGTCCTGGTCGCCAACACGATCTACATCACGCCGCCCAACAAGGATGTCCGGGTCAAGAACTCGACCCTGTGGCTGCGTGAGCCTTCCGCCCCTCTCGGGCC
>JAYTWE010000442.1:0-6192 GCA_043744055.1 Magnetospirillum sp. | reverse complement strand
TGGTGGACAACCAGAAAAGACTTGGTTGTTAGCTTGTGCGTGTAAAGCACCGTATGGTGGCAGCGCATTTGTGGGTATATGAATGAAATATGGGGGCCTAGCCGCTTCACGGCGGAAGTTCGCCGATGTACTATAGGGAGAGGAGATCGTTTATGGCCGAAACTGACAAGAGTGGTGCTTCTGCCGAAGGTTCGGCGGAGCTCCCCTCATCTGAAGCGGGAATTTCTCGTGCAGCACCTCTGAGCCGAGGTGTTGCATGGCGCCTTTTGGCGGCCATTTTCCTGTTCAGTTCGGCGGTGACATTGCTCACGACTCTATTCGAGCTTTACGTCGATTATCGTGGGCAGCTTCAAGATATCCGGGATCGGTTCTCTGAAATAGAAAAGGCTTATCTGGGGAGCCTTGGGGCGAGTATGTGGAGCCTTGATACCGATCAGCTGCAGTTGCAGGTTGAAGGAATCAAGCGCCTTCCCGACATGCAATATCTTGAAGTGCGTGAAATCGGTCGGTCCTTAAGGCGTCGTGTGATGGTGAGCACTGGAGAGAGGAGTGGTGGGCCGATTCTGTCTCAGGAATACCAGATCACCTATTCGGAGAATAAGGACAAGAGCACCGAACAGGCCATTGGCGTACTCTATCTAGAAGCCAGCTTGACTGGCGTTTACAGCCGTCTTTGGGACAAGGCCGTGATCATTCTTATCAGCCAGGGGATCAAGACATTCCTGGTTTCCATGTTCATCCTCTACATTGTTTATCGACTGGTTACCCGACATCTGATCGCCATCGCCAGCTATGTCAGCCGTTACACTCTTCACGGAAGTGAGCCTTTGGTGCTGATCCGGCGCCGCCCGGCGCAAGAGGACGAGTTGGACAGTATGGTTGCCTCTTTCAATGATATGTCGAAGGGGTTGCGGGAGGCTTATCAACAGCTGCACGACGTCAATGCCGAGTTGGAAGAAGACATTGCGGCCCGCCGCAAGGCGGAAGAGGAAGTCATCCGCCTTAATTCCGAGTTGGAGCAACGTGTTCGTCAGCGGACAGCCGAATTGGAAGCCAGCAACAAAGAGCTGGATGCCTTTACCTATTCCGTCTCCCATGACTTGCGTGCGCCATTGCGCCGAATCGAGGGGTTCGGTCAGATTTTGGGCAATGAGTATAGCGTGAAGCTGGATGATCGGTTCAGGCACTTCCTGGATCGCATCAGGGCCGGAGCTCACGATATGTCAGAGATGATCGACAGCTTCTTGAAGTTGTCACGTTCGACTCGCAGTGAGTTGACCGTGGAACATGTCAACTTGTCTGAAATGGCGGTGAAGGTTATTGCGCGGTTGCGTGAAAAAGAACCCCAACGATCAGTTTCTGTTGATATCTCTCCCGATCTGTTGACCCAAGGAGATCGTAGACTTCTTGATTCCGTGCTGGAAAATCTATTGGGGAATGCCTGGAAATACTCTCGTCACAACAAATCCGCGTCCATCACATTTACCACGGAGAACTCCGACGGCAAACTCACCTATGTGGTTCGCGACAATGGCGCAGGTTTTGACATGAATTATCTCGACCGATTGTTCATGCCATTCTGCCGTCTTCATCGCGCCGAGGAGTTTGAGGGGACGGGGATCGGTCTCGCCACTGTTTTGCGTATTCTTGCCCGTCATGGTGGCAGGATTTGGGCCGAAGGAGCCATCGGCAAGGGTGCGACGTTCCGCTTTACCTTATGGGAAGGGGGGATGCTCGATGGCAAATCATAAGATCCTTCTGGTGGAAGACAATCATGACGACATTGATCTTGCGCGATACGCCAGCGAGTCGGGACGGTTGAATGTGGATTTGGTCGTCGCCCGTGATGGTGAGGAAGCCCTTGAATATCTGTTTGCAACCGGCAGACATGTCGGGCGGGCGGTGGCGGACTATCCTGTTGTGGTGATCTTGGACCTTGGTCTTCCTGGAATCAGTGGCTTGGATGTTCTTCGAGCAATCCGTCAAAGGGCTGAAACAAAAATAATTCCAGTGGTTATCTTAAGTGGATCGGACCGAGCATCCGATATTGTGGAAGGCTATGATCTTGGGGCCAATAGCTTTGTCCATAAACCAGATAATTTAGATGATTTCAGCTCCCTGGTTGCTCAGCTAGAGCGCTATTGGGTTCTGACAAATTTAAGACCATCAGTTTGAGGAGATATTTTTCATGACGAAATGTCCCCATGTTTTACTTGTCGAGGACAATGAGGATGACGTCGAGTTGGCCATGAACGCCTTTTCAGGGAGTTCGGTCACTCCTGAAATCATCGTGGCCAAAGACGGTGAAGAAGCTTTGGAATATATGTTTTGTACCGGGCGTTATGCGGGGCGAACTTCAAAAGAATTACCATCTTTGGTGTTGCTTGATTTGCAACTGCCTGGGATTGGTGGGCTCGAAGTCTTGAGACAGCTTCGAGAACGAGGGGAGACAAGGCGGGTTCCTGTGGTTATTCTTACCACGTCTGACGATCAGGCCGATATCATTGGCGGGTATGATCGCGGCGTGAACAGTTACCTTCGCAAGCCGGTGGGTTTTGCCGCCTTCGAGATCATGGTGAAGCAGTTGGAGCATTACTGGCTGATTACCAACGTGGCACCGCCGGTCTAAGGACAAGAGCATGGGAAAGCATTTGCAGGTCCTTCTGGTGGAGGATTCTCCAGACGATGCGGAATTGCTGGAAATGGAGCTGCTTCGCGGCGGTTTCGATCCAGAAATCCGTCGGGTGGAGACCGGAGACGAGATGCGTGCGGCGCTGGCTTCGCCCACGGTATGGGACGTGGTGCTGAGTGACTACCACCTCCCCAGATTCAGTGCCGAGGCCTCCCTTGCCACATTGCAAGAGAGCGGTCGGGACATCCCCTTTATCATCATGTCCGGCGTGGTCAGGGCCGAAGACGCCGTTATCTTATTGAAGCGTGGAGCTCACGACTTCTTGGACAAGGCCAGTCTTGCCCGATTGGTCCCTGCCATCGAACGCGAAATCCGTGATGCCCATGAACGGGTTTCTCGGCGCGAGGCGGAAGAGCGGGTGAGGGTTCTGTCGCTGGCAATCGAACAAAGTCCGGTCTCTGTGGTTATCACGGATCGCGAAGGCATCATCGGCTACGTCAATCCAAAGTTTGTTAAGACCACCGGCTATCCCGCTGTCGAGGCGATCGGGCGGCCCATTGATTTCATCCATCGCAAGGATGCGGGGGAAGAAACCTATAAGGCGATGTGGTCCACCATGCATGCCGGGCAAGAGTGGCGCGGTGAGTTCTGCAATCAGCGCCGTGATGGTCAGCTGTTTTGGGAATATGCAACATTATCTCCGCTGGAGGATTCAAGCGGGGTCATCACAAATTTCGTCGCGGTAAAAGAAGACATCACCGCAAGACGCGGCTATGAGGAGCGCTTGCTTCGCCAAGCCAATTACGACGATCTCACCGGCCTACCCAATCGGCTGCTGACGCTTGATCGTTTGGAGCAGGGAATCGCGGTTGCTCATCGCAGAGCAACCATGACCGCTCTGATCTATATTGATCTTGATCGCTTTAAGAACGTGAATGACCTTCTTGGCCATGCAGCGGGAGATCAACTGCTGAAGGATGCCGCTCTGCGGCTGATGGAATGTGTCCGTGAAGGCGATACGCTGTCTCGGATGGGCGGCGATGAATTCGTCATTATCCTGCCCGGCGTCGATGACGGTATCGCGGTTCAAAAGGTGGCCGACCGGGTCGTCGATATTTTCACGCCTCCCTTTATCATCGCCGGACAGGAACATTTCGTTTCATCGAGTATCGGCATCAGCATATTTCCCGCGGATGGCACCGACGGTCAGGTCTTGCTGCGGAATGCCGAACTGGCCATGTACAAAGCCAAGGACGAGGGGCGGGGGCGCTACCAGTTTTTCACCCGCGAAATCAACGAGCGGGCGCAGGAGCGTTTGGCCTTGGAAAGCCAATTGCGCGGTGCGGCGGGGCGCGGTGAAATGCGTTTGGAGTATCAGCCGCTTTACGATGTCAAGACGCAGTCTCCAGTTGGAATGGAGGCCTTGGTTCGTTGGCGGCGGACGCCGGATATCTTGGTTCCTCCCGGAAACTTTATCCCCTTGGCCGAAGAAGTCGGGTTGATAACCGAGATCGGTGATTGGGTCGCGGCAACTGCCTGTCAGGAGGCTGCTCACCTATTCTCTACTCGCCGCAAGGGGTTGCGGGTTGCGGTTAATGTATCGCCTCGTCAATTGCGCGGGGCGGCGTTTGGCGATTGGGTCCAGCGCCAATTGGAAGAAAGCGGCTTGGCCCCGGAACAGCTGGAACTGGAAATCACGGAAAGCGTCTTGATGGATGACAGCCCAGAGAGCGGTCAGACATTACGCAAGCTCTGCGATCTTGGGATTCGCCTGTCTATTGATGACTTTGGAACCGGCTATTCGTCCTTGGGCTATTTACAGCGTTATCCGTTCGATACCTTGAAGATCGACCGATCATTCGTGGTTGGCGCGACAAAGGACCCAAACACGGCTCGTCTGGTGGAGACCATCGTCACCATGGCCCATGGCCTTGGCATGTAAACCGTGGCTGAAGGGGTCGAGACCGCCGAGCAGTTGGATTTCCTGAAAGCTTGCGATTGCGATATCGTTCAGGGATTTTTATTGGGGCGGCCCATGTCTTTGGATGATTTATCCGGTCGTCTCAGCTGAGAAGCTGGCCAGGGCCATAATTCCATTGCGGAGGAGACCGGCGAAGGCTTCACCATCCACGGGTCGGCTAAAATAATAGCCTTGCATGCTGGTACAGCCTCGCTTCGCCAGGAAGGTGGCTTGCCCGGCGGTTTCGACACCTTCGGCTATGACCGCGAATCCAAGATTGGCGGCAAGGGCGATGATGGAAGCGATAATGGCGCCATCCTTGACATCATCGGGCAGGTCATCAACGAATGTCCGATCAATCTTCAAGGTCGAAACGGGGAAGAGTTTCAGATAGGCGAGGGATGAATAACCCGTGCCGAAATCATCAAGTGAGACCTTAACCCCCATGGCGGTCAGCTGCCCCAGAATCTCGATGGCACGATCAACATCGCTGGCCATCATGGTCTCGGTGATTTCGAGTTCCAGCATGGTCGGGGTCAGCCCGGCATTGGCCAGGGCCAGCTTTACCTTATCCTTGAGGCGCCCATCATGGAATTGAGCTGGGGACAGATTGACGCTGATGGATGGCAATTCAAGCCCACATCCGCGCCATTCAGCCATCTGTAAGCAGGCTTGGCCAAGAACCCAATCATCAATAGCGCCAATCAAGCCGGCGCGTTCTGCCACCGGAATGAACAGGGCAGGGGAGACCGGGCCGCGATCAGGGTGGTCCCAACGAATCAACGCCTCGGCCCCCACGATGCGGCCTTGCGCCACATCGACCTTGGGTTGGTAGGCCAGTCGGAACTGGTTATCGGCCAAGGCGTGGCGCAGATCATTTTCAAGATTGACCCGCTCGGCGACTTGGCGGTCCATTTCACTGTTGAAGCAACTGAAGGCCAGCCCGTTTCGCTTGGCGTGGTACATAGCCGCGTCGGCGCGAGATAACAGGCTTTCGGCATTGCCGGCATCATCGGGATACAGTGCCACGCCGATGCTGGTGGATGAATAGAGTTCCAGCTCGTTGATGGTGAAAGGTTCTGCGAAGGCGTAGTTAACCTTATTGACGCAAACTTCGGCAGTGCCTCGTTCCGCAACGCTCGGCAGGACCACGACAAATTCGTCGCCGCCTAAGCGTCCGATAATATCGCTGGCTCTGACGCAGGCCTTCAGGCGGCGGGCCACCTGACGTAAAAGTTCATCTCCGACGGCATGGCCGAAGCTGTCGTTAATGTCCTTAAAGCGATTGACGTCCAGATAGAGGACAGCCAAGCGCTCACCATTGCGTTCAGCCCGGACAATGGAATCGGCCAAGCTTTCCATGACCGTGCGTCGATTGGCCAGCCGGGTCAGGCTGTCATGACAGGCATGAAAGCGAATGCGCTGCTCATCGCGACGATGACTTGTAATGTCGCGCATCAGCAATACATAGCGATCGGCTTGTCTTTCCTCGCCAGCGATGGCCGTCATGGCCAGGGCGGCGGGGAATGGATCAGCATTCTTGCGGATAGACCAGGTCTCGCCAGACCAAAGGCCGCCGGTTGCCGCCAGCCGCCACATT
>JAYTWE010000441.1:0-2585 GCA_043744055.1 Magnetospirillum sp. | reverse complement strand
GCCGACCGCCGAGCTGAAGCCCAATCAGACCGACCAGGACACCCTTCCCCCCTACGAGGTGCTGGACGGAATTCTGGAATGTCTGGTCGAGGGCGAGATGAGTGTGTATGACGTCTGCGCCAAGGGCTTCGACGAATCAGAAGTGCGCCGGGTCTGGCGCATGCTGGACCGCGCCGAGTACAAGCGCCGTCAGGCCCCGCCCGGCGTCAAGGTCTCGTCCCGCGCCTTTGGCCGCGAACGCCGCTACCCCATCACCAACGCCTTCACCTCACTCATTTGACCGGCTTGTCCGGGAAGGGTCGCCATGCACGCCCATGACCTGACGCCCTGGCGACACGCACACCAGTTCCGCAGCGACAATGAAGCGGCGGCGGAACGGCGGACCAAGATCGTCCTGATCCTGACCTTGGTCATGATGGTCGCCGAGATCATTGCCGGTACCGTCTTCAACTCCATGGCCCTGCTGGCCGATGGCTGGCACATGTCCACCCATGCCGGAGCCATGGCCATCGCCGCTTTCGCCTATGCCTTCACACGACGCCATGCCGAGGATGGGCGCTTTACCTTCGGCACCGGCAAGGTCGGCGTGCTGGGCGGCTTCTCCAGCGCCATGATTCTCGCCTTCGTGGCCTTGATGATGACGTGGGAATCCACAATTCGCCTGACCGAAATGCAAACCATCAGCTTTGATGAAGCCCTGGTGGTCGCCATCATCGGACTGGTGGTGAATTTGATCTGCGCCTTCATTCTGGGCGATCATGGTCACAGCCATGATCATGATCATGACCATGACCACGCCCACCAGGATCACAACCTGCGAGCCGCCTATGTGCATGTGGTGGCCGATGCCTTGACCTCCGTCCTGGCCATCGGCGCCTTGCTGCTGGGTAAGTATCTGGGATGGTGGTGGATGGACCCGGTGATGGGGCTGGTCGGCGCCGCAATCATCGCCAAATGGGCTTGGGGCTTGATGCAAGAAACCGGTGCGGTCCTGCTGGATCACAGTGACGATTCTCATTTAGAGGCCGAGGTTCGCACCGCCATTGAAAGCGATGCCGATAACCGGTTGACCGATCTTCATCTGTGGCGGATCGGATCGGGTCACTGGGCGGCTATCGTCTCCGTGGTAACCCATACGCCGCGCCCACCCAGCCATTACAAGGCCCTGTTGAGGGATGTTCACGAACTGAGCCATGTCACGGTGGAGGTTCTCCCCTGTCTTGGCGAGGCTGCCCCTCCCGGCTCCACGGCCTTCACCTGACCAAAAGGTTGTTGGTCGCGGCTGTGGGGTGGTATAGGGAGCCGGTCAATCTCGCTATATTTATTGGATTAAAATGCCCAGCCCCATTCTCCGCTTCGCCCCCAGCCCCACCGGTTTGCTGCATGTGGGCAATGCCCGTGTCGCGCTGATAAACTGGCTGTTCGCCAAGGCCAATGGCGGAAGCTTCATCCTGCGGCTGGACGATACCGATCTGGAACGGTCCAAGCCGGAATATGTGGCGGCCATCGAACAAGATCTGAGCTGGCTGGGCCTTACCTGGGACCGCAAGGAGTTTCAGTCGGCACGGCTGGAGCATTACACCGCCGCCGCCGAGAGCCTGAAAGCCATGGGGCGGCTTTATCCCTGCTGGGAGACCGCCGAAGAGCTGGAATACAAGCGCAAGCGCCAGATGGCACGCGGCAAGCCGCCGATCTACGACCGTTCCGCCCTGTCGCTCTCTCCCGAGGACATGGCCAAGCTGGACGCCGAGGGCCGCAAGCCCCATTGGCGTTTCAAACTGGAGCATGAAGAGGTGCGCTGGGACGATCTGGTGCGCGGCGCCAGCCATTATCACGGGGCCAACCTCTCCGACCCGGTGCTGATCCGAGGTGATGGCAGCTTCCTCTACACCCTGCCCAGCGTGGTGGACGACATGGAGTTCGGCGTCACCCATATCGTGCGCGGCGAGGATCACGTCACCAACAGCGCGCCGCAGATTCAGCTGTTTCACGCCCTGGGGGGAACGCCCCCGGCCTTCGCCCATCTGCCGTTGTTGACCGGAGCCGGCGGCGAGGGACTGTCCAAACGGCTGGGCTCGGGCTCGCTCCGCGATCTACGCGAGCGAGGCGTCGAGGCCATGGCCCTGAACTCCCTGCTGGCCAAGCTGGGAACCTCCGACGCCATCGAGATCCACCACTCCCTGGCCGAACTGACGGCGGACTTCGGCTGGAGCAAGTTCGGGCGCGGCACCCCCAAATTCGACCCGGCCGAACTGGAACGGCTCGACGCCCGCCTACTGCACTCGGCCCCGTTCGACGAGGTCCGCGACCGCCTTGACCTGCCCGAGGCCGACGAGGCGTTCTGGCTGGCGGTGCGCGCCAACCTCACTCAACTATCCGATGCCGCCGAGTGGTGGGCCATCTGCCGGGCCGAGCTGACCCCCGAGATCGAAGACGCCGAATTCACCGCCGCAGCCGCCGCCCTGCTGCCGCCGGAACCCTGGGATTCCACCACCTGGGGTGGTTGGACCGAGGCGGTCAAGCAGGCCACCGGCCGCAAGGGAAAAACGCTATTTCACCCGCTGCGCTTGGCCTTGACCGGCCGC
>JAYTWE010000440.1:0-10421 GCA_043744055.1 Magnetospirillum sp. | reverse complement strand
CTGATGGTCGGCGATAAGATCGGCGCGCCCAGCGTTGCCGGTGCCCAGGTGAAGGCCACCGTGGTGGCCCAGGCCCGTGGCGAGAAGATCATCGTCTTCAAGAAGCGCCGCCGCCAAAATTCACGCCGTAAGAACGGCCATCGCCAGGACCTGACGATCCTGCGCATTACTGATATTTCCGCCGGCTGATTGCCGCTGCGCTGATACGAGGAGAATAGACAATGGCTCATAAAAAGGCTGGCGGTTCATCCCGCAACGGCCGCGACTCCGCGGGTCAGCGGCTTGGCGTCAAGAAGTTCGGTGGCGAGTTGGTCATTCCGGGCAACATCATCGTGCGCCAGCGCGGCACCAAGTTCTATCCGGGTACCAATGTGGGTATGGGCACCGATCACACCTTGTTCGCCAAGGTTGTCGGTACGGTTGCCTTCAAGCACAAGGCCGAGGGCCGCACCTTCGTGGTCATCGAGCCGTTGCCGGAAGCCGCCGAATAAGGCCGTTCCCGGACGCTTGCATTATTCGAGAAGGGGGAACGGTTCGCCGTTCCCCCTTTTTGATTTTGGGGAATAGCCGAGTCATAACAGTGACCCGGCGGCCAGGGTTTCTTCGAACCCCGCCCGGCGAAATATGGTATGAGGCTGAACAATTATGAAGTTTCTCGATCAGGCTAAGATTTTTGTGAAAAGCGGTGACGGCGGAGCCGGCGCTTGCAGTTTTCGCCGCGAGAAACACATTGAGTTCGGCGGACCAGACGGCGGCAGTGGCGGCCGTGGCGGCGACGTCATCTTGGAATGCGTGAACAATCTCAACACCCTGATTGATTACCGTTATCAGCAGCATTTTAAGGCGCAGAAGGGGGATCACGGCCAGGGCCGCAACAAGACCGGCGGCAAGGGCGACGATATCGTCTTGAAGGTTCCGGTCGGCACGCAGGTCCTGGACGAGGACAAGGGAACGGTAATGGCCGATCTCACCGCAGCTGGCCAGACTCTGGTTCTGTTGCGCGGTGGCGATGGCGGTTTCGGCAATCAGCATTTCAAGACCTCCACCAATCAGGCGCCGCGTCGCTATGATGAAGGCTGGCCGGGTGAAGAACGCTGGATCTGGCTGCGTTTGAAGTTGATCGCCGATGCCGGTCTGGTGGGCATGCCCAATGCCGGGAAATCCACCTTTCTGGCGGCCTGCACCCGTGCCCGGCCCAAGATCGCCAGCTATCCCTTCACCACTCTTCACCCCAATCTTGGCGTGGTCACCTTGGGTGACGAGGAATTCATCGCCGCCGATATTCCGGGCTTGATCGAAGGCGCTCATGAAGGCGCTGGAATCGGCGATCGTTTCTTGGGCCATATCGAGCGGTGCCGCGTGCTGCTGCATTTGATCGACGGCCTCGAAGATGACGTGGCCGAGGCTTACCGTGTTGTCCGCCATGAATTGGCGGCCTATGGCGGCGGCTTGATCGAAAAGCCGGAAGTGGTGGCGCTGAACAAGTGCGACTCGCTGTCATCGGAAGAGATCGAGACCAAACTGGATGCGCTGCGCGAGGCCTGTGGGGCCGAGGTCCATCCCATGTCCGGCGTGTCGAGCATCGGATTGAAGCCGGTTCTGATCAAGCTATTCGGCCATATCAAGGACGCACGCGACGAAGAGCCCGCGGTTTTGGCTGCCTCTGCCGCGCTTGGAGCGGGAAAGCGGTCAACGCCGACCTTCCGAACCACCAAGGATGCGGCCGAACGGTCCGATAATGGCGATGACGGCTATTGGGGTCCCAATGGCGAGTGGATCTGGCATGACCTGCCCGAAGATGAGGATGAGGATTCCGAGGGATGAGCGAGGCGCTTCTTAATGCCCGCCGCCTGATCGTCAAGATCGGGTCAAGCTTGCTGGTGGATGATGCCAGCGGCCAGGTGCGTCGCACTTGGTTGGAGAGTCTGTGTGCCGATATCGCGGCATTCCGGGCGCGGGGCCAAGAAGTGATCGTGGTGTCGTCGGGTGCGGTGGCGGTGGGGCGTCGCAAGCTGGGCCTGACTCTTCCGCTAAAGCTGGAAGAAAAACAGGCGGCGGCGGCCACCGGCCAGATTCGCCTTGCCCATGCCTATCAGGAAGCTCTGGCCCATCACGGTATCACCGTGGCGCAGGTCCTGCTGACCTTAGAGGATTCCGAGGATCGCCGACGCTATCTCAATGCGCGGACCACCTTGGAAACCCTGCTGCGCCTGGGGGCGGTTCCGGTCATCAATGAAAATGATACGGTGGCCACCGCCGAAATCCGCTTTGGCGACAATGACCGCCTTGCCGCGCGGGTGGCGCAGATGGTTTCCGCCGATGCTCTGGTTTTGTTTTCCGATATTGACGGTCTTTATACCGCTGATCCCCGTAAGAATGCCGATGCCCGCTTCATCCCGGAAGTGCGGGAGATGACACCGGAAATCGAGGCCATGGCCGGTGATCCCGGCTCGGCCTATGGCTCGGGTGGAATGGTGACCAAACTGACCGCCGCCAAGATCTGTCTGTCGGCCGGATGCCGCATGGCCATCGCCAAGGGAGAGCCGCTGCATCCTTTGGCGACCATTGAACAAGGCGGGCGCTGCACCTGGTTCATTCCCAGCTCCGAGCCCCGCACGGCCCGCAAGCAGTGGATCTTCGGCACCATGAATCCATCGGGAAGCTTGATTCTGGATCGGGGCGCGGTCAAGGCTCTGGGCTTGGGAAGCTCGCTATTACCAGCGGGGGTGATCCAGGTGGAGGGCGAGTTCGAGCGCGGCGATTGCGTTCTGGTCAAATCCTCCGACGGTCCCATTCTAGGGCGCGGGTTAGTGGCTTATTCCAGTACTGACTCTCGTGCCATTGCAGGCCGTAAGAGTACCGAGATCGAAGCCATCCTGGGCTTTCGCGGTCGTGACGAATTGATTCACCGCGACGATCTGGTGATGGAGGCATCATGAGCAAGGCGCAGCCGAAGCGCGTGAGCGCCCGCCCGGCGATTGAGGGACTGATATGATGAGCACTCTCGACACCTTGATGACCGATCTGGGCCGGCGTGCCCGCGCCGCCGCGCGGCAGTTGGCGCTGACGCCGTCAACCGACAAGAACAAGGCTTTGCGCGCCGCCGCCCAAGCCATCCGCATTGATGCCGGGCTGATTATGGCCGCCAATGCCAAGGATATGGAGGCCGGTGCGGTCAAGGGCCTGAGCAAGGCTCTGCTGGACCGTCTGATGCTGAATGCGGCCCGCGTCGAAGCCATGGCCAAGGGGCTGGAAGAGATTGCCGCGCTGCCCGACCCGGTCGGTCGGTCGCTGGCGGAATGGACGCGGCCCAATGGCTTGGAGATTTCTCGGGTCGCCGTGCCGCTGGGCGTGATCGGGATCATCTATGAGAGCCGCCCCAATGTTACCGCCGATGCTGCCGGTCTGTGCCTGAAGTCGGGCAATGCCGCCATTTTGCGCGGTGGTTCGGAAAGCTTCCACTCGTCCCAGGCCATCATGACCGCCCTGGTGGGCGGCATCACCGCGTGTGGTCTGCCCAAGGATGCCATTCAGATGGTGCCCACCACCGACCGCGAGGCGGTGGGGGCCATGCTGCGCCTGTCCGAGTATATCGACGTGATCGTGCCGCGCGGCGGCAAGTCCCTGGTGGCTCGGGTGGTGGAGGAAAGCCGCATCCCGCTGTTTCAGCATCTAGAGGGCATCTGCCACACCTATGTGGATGGAGCCGCCGATCTGGAGATGGCCAAGGCTCTGGTGCTGAACGCCAAGATGCGGCGTACCGGCGTGTGCGGGGCCACCGAGACCTTGCTGGTGGACAAGGCTTGCGCCGGGACTCATCTGGCCGCACTGGTCACTCTGCTCCTGGATTCGGCCTGTGAGGTGCGTGGCGATGAGGCGACGCGGCAGACCGACAGTCGTGTTCTGCCTGCAACAGAGGCGGATTGGAGCACAGAATATCTGGACTCCATCATCGCGGTAAAGGTGGTGGACGGTGTTCTTGCCGCGATCGAGCACATCAACCGCTATGGCTCGCATCACACCGAAGCCATCGTCACCGAGGATTCTACGGCGGCGACAGCTTTCTTGAATGGCTGCGATTCCGCCATCGTGCTGTGGAATGCCTCGACCCAGTTCGCCGATGGCGGTGAATTCGGTATGGGGGCAGAGATCGGCATTTCCACCGGAAAGCTGCATGCGCGCGGCCCGGTGGGCGTGGAACAACTGTGCACGTTCAAATATGTGGTGAAGGGGGCCGGACAGGTTCGTCCAGGATGACTCCCCTGCCTCCCAATCCCTGGGGAGACCGCCGAAAGGTGCGGATCGGGCTGTTGGGCGGATCATTCAATCCCGCCCATGACGGTCATCGCCACGTGGCGGAGCTGAGTCTAAAGCTGCTGCGTCTGGATGAGGTCTGGCTGCTGGTCAGTCCGCAGAATCCACTGAAGTCCTCGTCGGGCATGGCGCCGCTGACCGAGCGCCTGAATTCGGCCCGGCAAGCGGCGGCGGGAAACTGCCGTATCCGGGCCACTGCCCTGGAGAGCGCTCTGGGCACCCGCTATACCGCCGACACCTTGACCGTGCTTCACATCCGTTTTCCCCGCGCCCGGTTTATCTGGCTGATGGGAGCCGATAATCTGGCTCAGATGGAACAGTGGGATCGTTGGCCTCGCATCTTCCGAACCGTGCCGGTTGCGATTTTGGCGCGCGGTCCCTATTCTGCTCGGGTATTGGCCACCAAGGCCGCGCGCCGCTTCGGCCGTTTCCGCGTCAGCCCGGCTCGGCCGCGAGCTTTGTGCGTGTTACCGCCTCCGGCCTGGATCTTCCTCCACACAAGGCGGCATCCGGCCTCGTCCACCGCCATTCGCAGTCGCCAAATTTAAGTTAAGGAGCCGACCATCACTTCCCAAACTCCCCCCGCCGCTTCGGCCCAATCCCTGGTGGATCTTGTCGTCGCCAGCCTGGAAGACCACAAGGCCGAGGATCTCGCCATTATCGATCTTCGCGGCCGCACCTCTCTTTGCGACCACATGGTGATTGCCACCGGCAAGTCGCAGCGTCAGGTCGCCGCCATGGCCGATCATGTGGCCCGCGCCTTGAAGACCGCCGGTCAATCCGTTCAGACCGAAGGCATGACGCAGTGCGACTGGGTTCTGGTGGATGCTGGTGACATCATCGTTCATCTGTTCCGCCCGGAAGTCCGCGCCTTTTACAATCTGGAAAAGATGTGGGGGACCATGGAGGCCAGGGCCGATCAGCCCAATGCCGCCGCCATCCGCGCCAAGGCCATGCAAGAAATCTGATGCGCGTCTTGCTGGCTGCGGTGGGAAAAGCCAAGCCTGGGCCGGAGCTGGACCTGTTTCATCAGTATTGCCGTCGCCTTACTCCGCCCCCGGTCATCCGGGAGGTGGAGGAAAAGCGGCCTTTGGCCTCGGCCCAGCTGAAACTGCGCGAGGCGGAACTCCTGCTGGGTACGGTGCCCGCCGGAGCAATGGTGGTGGCTTTGGACGAGCGTGGCCGTGATATGACCTCACCCGATTTCGCCGAGAAAATCCGGGGCTGGCGCGATGGCGGAATCGGCGATATCGCCTTTTTGATTGGTGGTGCCGACGGTCATGGCGATGCGGTTCGGGATCGGGCCGACCTGCTGTTGTGTCTGGGCCGCATGACCTGGCCGCACATGCTGGTCAGGGCCTTACTGGCGGAACAGCTCTGGCGAGCCCAAGCCATTTTGTCCGGTCATCCTTATCATCGCGTTTGATCGGCCGATAACCGGCCTTGCCCTCTTGAATTTATGTCTTTTATGGCGCAAGGATGGGGCTTGGGGACTCACTGGGGGCAGGAGGGATGGTGACGGAATCTGACATTCCGCCGGACGAGCTGGCAGCATTCTTGGAATTCGCCGCTCGGGTCGAAGGCACCAATATCAGTGCCCAGACTCTGCTCGCGACCGACTACCTCAATCACTTCAACGAGATCGTTATGCTTCTCGACATGATCCCGGATATGCCGGACATGGTGGAGGAGTGCAAGATGTGGCAGCCCAAGAGCTACACAGAGCATTTTGCTGATTCCAGCTTCAAGGACAAGCTGCTGGCCATCGAAGCCTATGACCGCGTTCCTTCCAAGTTCCGCCGCCCGTTCGAAGAGACTTTGAACCAGCTGAACATGCTGATTATTGGCGGAGTCAATAAGCTGGAAGAAGAGATTCTGGCGGGGGCCGACCCTGGCTTGATTACCGAACACGTTAAGGTCATCAGCCGTGCCGCCCAAGCTTTGATGGACTGCGCCAACGCCATCATCCACGGGTCTGACCGCGCCATGGCCCAGTTGGAAATCGACGGCTTGCTTGACGGAATGTGAGCGGGTGGCTTATGCCGCTAGCCACTTTATAAGTCAAACAGGTTCCAACGCCCTCGGCCTTACCGATAAAAATTCGTAGATATACTCAGTTCACGTGAGAACCCGAAAACTCCTCGGGAAAGAAGATGGGCTCCGCCCAAACCCGCAAAGGGCCGAGGCCCTTTGATCCCGCTGGTATATTAGGAATGGGGTCAAGGGCAGAGCCCTTCGGTCTCTTTCGGGTTCTCAAGACGACGGGGTATATCAGGCGTAAGGTGCGGGGTCGGGCAGTCCCGCATCGGCGAAGCCCTTCAGCCGCAGACGGCATGAATCGCACTGACCGCAGGCATGGCCCACGGGATCGGGGTCATAGCAGGTGGAGGTGATGGCGTAATTCACTCCCAATTCCAGCCCCCGCTTGATGATCTCGCCCTTGGTCAGGCTGATGAGGGGGGTGTGAAGCGCCAGCTTGCGCCCCTCCACCGCCGCCTTGGTGGCCAGATTGGCCATAGCCTCGAATGCGGCGATATAATCGGGACGGCAATCGGGATAGCCGGAATAATCCACCGCATTGACGCCCACGAAGATATCGGCCGCCCCGATCACCTCGGCGAAGGCAAGGGCGAAGGACAGCATGATGGTGTTGCGTGCGGGCACATAGGTGACGGGAATCCCGTCCGCTGACATCTGGGCGTCGTCGCGCCCCTTGGGCACGGCAATATCCGAGGTGAGCGCGGAACCACCGAAAACGCGAAGATCAATATCGGCGATACGATGGTCGGCAACGCCAATGGCCAGGGCGACCCGGCGGGCGGCATCAATTTCCACGGCATGCCGCTGCCCATAGCGGAAGGTCAGGGCTGCGGGGGTAAAGCCTTCGGCCTTGGCGATGGCCAGGGTCGTGGCGGAATCAAGTCCGCCGCTGAGAAGAACGACGGCAGGTTTCATAGCAGCAAGCCTTTACCAGCCGCCATTGAGGCGGCGGCCAAGGGTGCGGATGCGCCCGCCCGGCGAGGGGCTGTCATCCCAGCCGCCATTGAGGCGGCGGCCAAGGGCGCGGATGCGCCCGCCCGGCGAGGGGCTGTCATAAGGAGAAGTGCGAGGCGAGGAACTCATCAATCTCCGTCTCGCTCCAGCCTTTGGCCACCAGACTGTCGCGCACCCGAGTGATATCGACGTTGGGCCAAGTATGGCAGTTTTCCACCGTATGTTTGTCGGCATCGACGATGCGGAAATCGTAGGGGCGCCGATCGCTTTGAAACACGTCGTAGTACAAGACCTGATCCACGTGGTTATCGGGAAGGAAGGTCAGGATGCGCGGCTTGATATCGTAAAGCTTTTCCGGCCCGCTAATCAGTTCAGAGGCGGCGATAATCAGTTCGTCGCCTTTTTGACAGGTGCGGGCGGCGGCGCCGTTCAAGACGCAGCACCGCGACCCCGGCTCGCCAAAGATGACATAGGTGGAAATACGGGCTGCCGAATTCTTATTCCAGATATCGACGAATTCCATGGGGTAGATGCCAGCCATCTCGCACTGCTCGGGATCAAGGGTGATCGAGCCGTGATAATTGAGATCGGCATTGGTGACGCGAATGCCGTGAAGCTTCGCGCGGATAACATTCATCATGAGACACCGGAATGACAGATAAACCCGGATGTGACCTAAACTGAGTGGCGCGCATTCCGCAACACCTTAATTGCGTTCAAGACAACCAAATCAAGGGGGAGCCCCTTAGATTCGGCGCTTGACCTCCTTACCCGCCCTGTCGTTTGCTGGGCACCCGACCGTTGAATCAGGAAATCCCATTTCATGTCCGCCCCAGCCAAGCCGAGCAGCCAGCCCATCACCGGCAAGCGCCAGCTGGTCGAATCCCTGGAAGCGGGGTGCAAGCCGCGTCAAGCATGGCGCATCGGAACCGAGCACGAGAAGTTCGGCTATACAACCGAAGACTTGCGTCCGCTGCCCTATGAGGGGGAGCGTGGCATCAAAGCCATGCTGGACGGATTGGCGGCCCTGGGTTGGGAGCCGGTGGTCGAGGCGGGCAAGGTCATCGCGCTTCACGACAACAAGGGAGCTTCGGTCAGCCTGGAGCCCGGCGGCCAATTGGAACTGTCCGGTGGTTTGATGGAAAGCATCCACCAGACCGCCGCCGAGGTCACCCATCATCTGGGTCAGGTCAAACAGGTGGCTGGCCCGTTGGGTATCGGCTTCCTGGGGGCGGGGTTTCAGCCCAAATGGGGCCAAGGCGACATCCCCTGGATGCCCAAGGGCCGCTATGCCGTTATGGGCCGTTATATGCCGCTGGTGGGCGGCAAGGGCCTCGACATGTTGCTGCGCACCTGTACCGTTCAGGTGAATCTGGACTTCGCCTCTGAAGCCGACATGGTGAAGAAGCTGCGCGTCTCTTTGGCGTTGCAGCCCATCGCCACCGCCCTGTTCGCCAGTTCTCCCTTTATGGACGGTAAACCGTCGGGCCTGTTGTCAGCGCGGGCCGATGTCTGGACCGATACCGATCCTCATCGCACCGGCCCGCTGCCCTTCGCCTTCGAAGCGGGAATGAGCTTCGAGCGCTATGTGGATTGGATGCTCGATGTCCCCATGTACTTCGTCTATCGCGACGGTAAATATATCGACGTGGCGGGGCAAAGCTTCCACGACTTCATGGCGGGAAAGCTGCCCGGTCTGCCTGGCGAGATTCCGACCATGGGGGATTGGGCTGATCACCTGACCACAGCTTTCCCCGATGTGCGGCTGAAGCAATTTCTGGAAATGCGCGGCGCCGATGCCGGGCCATGGCGCCGTCTGTGCGCTCTGCCCGCTCTGTGGACCGGACTGCTCTATGACGATAGCGCCTTGGATGACGCCTGGGAGTTGGTCAAGGATTGGACTGCCGAGGACCGTGACACTCTGCGCCGCGATGTTCCCGCCGAGGCGTTGGATGCGAGTATCGGGGGGCGCACCGTGCGCGATGTGGCTTTGGATATGGTGGAGCTTGCTTCATGCGGGCTCCAGCGCCGCAACCGCTTGAACGATTCCGGCCGGGACGAGAGCATGTATCTCGACCCCCTGGAGACCACGATCCGAACCGGATGCACCCCCGCTGAGGAGATGTTGGAGGCCTATGGCAGTCGCTGGCAGGAAAGTGTCGATCCCATGTTCAGCGAATATGCCTACTGATATGAAGAAGCCCTGCTCATCTCTGACCGAAGTGCGCGACTCCATCGACAAGATCGACAGCGTTCTGGTGCCGATTCTGGCCGAGCGTGCCGATCTGGTGTCCCAGGCCGCAGGGTTCAAGCCGACTCGCGAGGCGGTGGTGGACCACCCGCGCATCGAACAGATCATCGCTAAGGTGCGTGAAATGGCCGAGGCCAACAGCACCGATCCCGAGCTGATGGAAGCCATCTACCGCTCTATGATCGACGCCTATATCGCCTTTGAATCACGCGTCTGGGACGCGAAGGACGAGGTGTGAGCGGGGCAACGAATCCAGATTTTGAATTGGTTAATTTCATCGTCTTGGCCGGGCTTGTCCCGGCCATCCACGCCCTTCCGTCTGATAAAATGCTGGTGGAACGGCGTGGATACGCGGGACGAGCCCGCGCATGACGACTCTTGGGGGGCGCCTCAACGCTCCTTGCGGTCTTCGTGGCGCTCGCGCTTATCTTCGCGCAACTCCTTGCGATCCTCGCGCAGCTCCTTGCGGTCGGCCCGAAGTTCCTTGCGATCTTGAGCCATGGCCTCCTTATCGCCGTCCTTGCGGTCCTTGCGCAGCTCGTTGCGGTCATGAACCTCCTTGCGGCGATCTTGGCCGATTTCGCGCTGATCTTGACGAATCTCACGATTGTCACGGCGCATCTCACCCGGCTGTTGGGCCGAGGCGGGCAGGGTCATGGCCAGGGGCAGGAGAGCGGCAACGGCAAATAGCAGCTTTTTCATGGAGGCAACTCCGGTTGAGTGATACCGCCGAGCCCTTGATCTGACCTATTCAGCTCAAGGGGGAGAAGGCAAGGGCAAGGCCCGCCGCGCCACGTGGCGCGTAAAGCCAAGCGCGAGCGCCCGGCGCTTGAGGGACAATGAGGCGAGTCACGTCAGTGGC
>JAYTWE010000439.1:0-2675 GCA_043744055.1 Magnetospirillum sp. | reverse complement strand
CGCTGCCCGCCTTGATCCGTGCCGTGAAGCGGGAAGGCCGGTCGGTGGTGTGGTCGTGTGATCCCATGCACGCCAATACGGTCAAGGCGACAACGGGATTCAAGACCCGCCTGTTCGACAGCATCTTGGGCGAAGTTCGCGCCTTCTTTGCCGTCCATAAGGCGGAAGGGTCCCATGCTGGCGGTGTTCATTTCGAGATGACCGGCCAGGATGTGACCGAATGCGTCGGCGGCATGGACGCCGTCACCGAGGCCACCCTTGGCGATCGTTATCACACTCATTGCGATCCTCGCCTCAACGCCAATCAGGCGCTTGAATTGGCCTTCCTCATCGCCGAGCAATTGAAGGACGAAAGAGTCCAGGCGCGGGCAAAGGCACGAGCCGCCGCACGGTAAAGGTTCGTTGCTGGTCGGATGATATTCTCTGGTGTACTCTTCTCCCCTGGGTCCTGCTTGGGGGGGGGGGGGGAGAGCCATGGGGAAGTCGGGGATTCTCATAAAATTACTGTCGACCGCGCTGCTGGCGCTGGTTGGATTTATCATTTTGTCCTGGGTGGCGCTGACTCAATTGCGCCAATCCATGCAAGACGAGCGCATCGCCAAGGTCGAGGCGCTGACCGAGGTGGCGCGGGCCACCATCCAGTCGTTTTACGACCGGTCGAAAGCGGGGGAGTTCGACGAGGCCACTGCCAAGGCTCAGGCCATTGAAACCCTGCGTCCGGTGCGCTATCAAGGCCAGGAATACTACTTCATCTACGACTTCCAGGGCATCAATGTGATGCTTCCGCCCAAGCCCGAGCGTGAGGGCAAAAGCTTCATGGATTTGAAGGATGCCGATGGAATTCCCTTCATCCGCCAATTGGTGGAGGGCGCCAAGATCGGCACCGCTCGGGTGTTCTACAAATTCCCCCGTGCCGGGTCCGATCTGCCGATTCCCAAGGTCTCGGTCACCATGGGGCACGCTCCATGGAACTGGGTCGTCGGCACCGGAATCTATCTGGATGACGTGGATATCGCGTTCAGTGCCGCCGCATGGCGTTTTGCCCTGATCGCCCTGGGAGTGACCCTGGCCGCCATGGCTTTGGTTACTTTGTTGGCCCGTAACATCGCGGTCCCCATCATTGCCCTGGTGGATGTGGCCCAGCGCCTTGCCCAGCGCGATTTCAGCGTTGATGTGGACCGGACGCCCCGCACCGATGAGATCGGAAGACTGACCATGGCCGTGGGCATTCTGCGCGACGAGGCGGCGCAATTGGAAGCCGTTCGTGCCGAGCAGCAAGACTCTTACAAGGTTGCGTCCAACCAGCGGCGCATTGCCCGGTTGAAATTGGCCGATGATGTGGAAGCCACCATCAAGCGGGTGTCTGATGTCTTGGTGGAGGCTGTGGCTGATATGGAAGACGCCGCCCGCATTGTTTCCGGTGCGGTGCAAAGCGCAGGGGATCAGGCGTCCGGCGTCGTGAACACCGCGGAACAGGCCTCATCCAATGTGAGCACTGTCGCCACCGCCGCCGAGGAACTCAGCGCCTCCATCCACGAGATCGCGCAGCAGGTCCACCGCTCTTCGACCATGTCGGGCCAAGCGGTTGCCGAGGCTGAACGGACCAATGGCATCGTTCTTGGCTTGGCCCAGGCCGCCGGGCGGATCGGTGAAGTGGTGACCCTCATCAACGATATCGCCGGCCAGACCAATCTGTTGGCCTTGAACGCCACCATCGAAGCGGCTCGGGCCGGGGATGCCGGAAAAGGGTTCGCCGTGGTCGCCAATGAGGTCAAGACTCTGGCCAATCAGACGGCGCGAGCCACCCAGGAGATTTCCACCCAGGTGGGCGCGGTGCAAGCGGCGACGCGTGAGGCGGTGGACGCCATTCGTGGTATCGGGAGCATCATCGGCACCTTGAACGAGATCGCCGGGGCCATCGCGGCGGCAGTGGAAGAGCAGGGCGCCGCCACGGCTGAAATCGCCCGCAATGTCCAAGAGGCTGCTTCGGGAACCCAGGAGGTCACCAACGTGCTGGGTCAGCTTTCCGCCGCCACCGCCGAGGCGGGAGGCAGCGCGGAACGGGTCCTTGTCATCGCGGGCCGATTGACCAATGAAGCCGGTAGTCTGGAAAGCGAGGTTCACAATTTCATGGATTCGGTGCGCTCCGATCAAGGGGCGTCGGGTTGACGCTCATTGTAAGGAACGGAGTGGCTCGCTACTGTGCGGGCCATGACCATATCCCAGGCGGCCCCTGAAGGTTTGACCGGAACCGAAAAACCGCTCGATTCGGAACAGCGCGTCGCCGCCGAGGCCACGACGGAGTCCGTCTTGGTCCTGGCCGGGCCGGGGACGGGCAAGACCACCACCTTGGTGGGGCGCTATCTGCATTTGCGCGGCCAAGGAATCGATCCGGCCCGCATCTTCGTCTCCACCTTCACCGCCCGTGCCGCCGACGAGATGCGCAACCGCATTATGTCCCGGCTGAGTGTGGAGCAAGACGTGGATCACGACCATTTCCGCCGCATGCCCATCGGGACCCTGCACGGCATGGCGGCGCGTCTCTTGATGCGCAATCCGCCGCCGGACTGCCCTCGGTTTCAAATTTTCGATGAGCGGGCTTGCGGCCGTCTGATCGCCCGTCATCGCCTCTATCTGTCGGATGAGACGCGCAAGCCCATGGATGTGTTCGGGGC
>JAYTWE010000438.1:0-1552 GCA_043744055.1 Magnetospirillum sp. | reverse complement strand
GCAATTCGGAATGGGCGCGGGCCACCAGGGCCAGGGCGGCTGAAGACTCGGGTTGTGGACGCTTGTGGGATGGTTGCGTCTGGGCGGGAATTTCTCCCCGTGCCGCCGCCAGTCCGGCTTGGAAGCCGCGCAAATTGCTGTCCACCGCTTTGCCGGCAGCGCGGATGCCCGCCTCGAAGGTCTCGGGGTTGATGGGGAGGATGCCGCTGCCCGCCATGGCCCCCAGCAAGACGGAATTGATGACGCAGCCCGCTGTCTTGGCGGCTTGCTCCATATCGAAGAGCAGACGGGTCTTTGAACCGGCCTCGACCACCTGCATCAGCTTGTCCGAATCAGCGCGGCCATCGCCCATGACGATCTTTTCCGCCACGGCATAGACCCGGTGGGTCGAGGCGATCAGGCGGGTGCGCTGGGGATTGGAATAGCCGCGCGAGACGGTGCGGGCCGCTTCCATCAGTTCCGTGGCGACCACAAGGTCCACTTCGCCCACCGAGGGGGCCAGGGCCAGAATGGGGCGTTTTCCCCCCAGCTGGGCCAGGGGCGTCGGATAAATCTCCACATAATATGTGGTGGCGCCGGTCCGTTGAGCGACGCCGGGGACCGAGGTGCTTTGCACCGCAAGGCCTTCCTCGATGGCGGCTTGGACCAGCCAGTCGGTGAGAACGCCGCCGCCTTCACCGCCCATGGCGGCAATCACGATGGTGATGGGTTTGGTCATTGCTTGTCCCCCAGGCATCGGGTGCGAAGGTCGTGGAGCTCCCTCCCTCGGCTTTGCCGGGGGAGGGTTGGGGAGGGGGCTTGCCCCCGTGATGATGGTGATGGAATTGGACACACTGTCCCCCCTCCCGACCTCCCCCCGGTAAAGCCGAGGGGAGGAGAAGAACGGCGGGTGCTCATGCCGCGACCCTCCGTTCGAGCCAGGAGGTGACGCGCCGTCGCAGACCCTCCATCCACAAGTCAAACCGGTTGGGGTTCTGAATGATCTCGGCCCGCCAGAAGGATGGACACAGCACGGCGGCGTGGGCGACCTCGCCGCATAAGCCGCAGCCGACGCAAGACGAGATCACCGAGGCGACGGGGTCGTCGCGTAACGGATCGGGGTTGGGCTTGATGGTCAGGGACGGACAGCCCGACAGGCGGATGCAGGAATGATCGCCGGAACAGACCTCGTCATCGACGCCATAGCGGACCCGGATCACCCGTTCCCCCGCTTTCAGCTTGGCGGCATCTTCCGATTTCACCCGGCGTTGGCGGGCCAGCTGGCATTCGCCGTCGGCGATGATGACCTTCAGCCCGCGCTCGGCGGTGCGCATCGCCTCTTTCAGCGTCTTGACCATCACCGCGACACTGTAGGTGCGTACCGTGCGCAGCCATTTCACGCCCATGGCGCGCAGCGTCTGCTCGATATCCATGCCCGGCACCGGGCCGTCGCGGCTGGTGATGCTCGAGGGGATATATTGCTGGCCGGTGGCGGAGGCGTAGCCGTTCTGCATCACGATCAAAACGCCGTCGCCTTTGTTGAACAAATTCGACGCCACGCCGGTGATCAGGC
>JAYTWE010000437.1:0-1507 GCA_043744055.1 Magnetospirillum sp. | reverse complement strand
ATGGGCCGGGTGGCGCGAAGGAGAGTCCAGGGCTGGGCGTGTTCACCCTCGGTCTTGTAGTCCACCAACGGAACCGGCAAACCCAGCGTCTGGGCGGCGGTACGGTAGAGATCGGGGCGGAACACCGCATCGGCGGCGGCCCTGGAATCCGCATCGGCAGAAAGCTGTCCGTGGCGCTTCATGCGCTCGACGAACCACATGGCCTGAGACCGCCAGGGGAAATTGGCGGCTCCGGCATGAAAGATCACCAGATCCTTGGGAAGACCGCATTCTCCCAGCAGCGGAGCCATCAGCGCATCCACCGGAACATTGATATATTGCGGTTGGGCCATCAGCTCGGCCAGTTCGCAACGGTTCTCGTCACACCAGCGCGCCGCGCCCAGCAGGGCCTCCAGCACGGCGGCATGGGTCTCGGAGTGATGGTCGGCCCAGTCGCGGGTAACGGCGAATACTTTCTCCAGCCGTCCGGCGAAGATATCGCCGCTGGTGGCCGCGATCCGCCCCAACCCCATTCGGACCGCCAGACTGCCCCAGGGCTCACCCACGCAATAGCCGCTGATATTGCCAGCGGAGAGATAGGCGATCATCTGGGGCGGCGGCACCACCACCAGACGGACATCGTGGTCAGTGTCGATCCCGGCGGCTTCCATCCACAGCCGCAACTCGGCGGCATGGGACGAGAACGGATAGACGGTGGCGAAGGTCATGACGGGAGCGCCAGCGGCCTTGTCGCCTTCGATGACCGCCTTCAGGGCACGGGCGCTGACCGGCTTGGCGGCCATGGCTTCCGGGTCGGCCCGTTCCATGCGCTCCCACAAGGCATTGGCCAAGGTGATGGTGTTGCCGCCCAGATTAAGCGCCATTCCGGCGATCATGGGGACCTTGATAGGCGACAGGCCGAGAGTCATGGAGAGCGGCTGCGGCGCCAGCATCTGAGCACCGTCCAGGCTTCCCACCGCCACCTTGTCGCGGATGGAAGCCCAAGAGGCTTCGCGGGACAGCTCCACCTCCAACCCGACCTCGGCAAAGAAGCCGCGCTCTTTGGCCACCACCAGGGGAGCCGCGTCGATCAGCGGCACCATGCCGAGTTTGAGGCGCGTCTTTTCCAAAGCCATGTCAGGATACCTTCTTGGCATGAGCGCCGGTCTCGTACTCGTCCAGGAAGTCGAGCACCTCGGCGCGGTATTCGTAATAACGGGGATGCTCCAACAAGGCGCGGCGGGTGCGCGGACGTGGAATATCCACATGCAGCACCTTGCCGATCCGGGCATTGGGGCCGTTGGTCATCATCACCACCCGGTCGGCCATCAAGATGGCCTCGTCCACGTCATGGGTGACGCAGATGGCGGTGACCTTGGTCTTGGCCCAGACCTCCATCAGCACGTCCTGCAGTTCCCAGCGCGTCAGGCTGTCGAGCATGCCGAAAGGTTCGTCGAGCAGCAGCAGCTTGGGCGAGAGGGCAAAGGCACGCGCGATGCCGACGCGCTGCTGCATGCCGTTGGAGAGC
>JAYTWE010000436.1:0-2205 GCA_043744055.1 Magnetospirillum sp. | reverse complement strand
GGGCGCGGCGACCGAAATTCTCCACATCCTTGCGAAGGGTGGTGATCTCGAAATGAGTCTTGCCGATGACGGCTGTGACGGTGCCGTGATCAATGCCGGTGGGAATGGCGTGGATACCCGCATCATCCAACAAAGCCAGCACCCGTTGCGGCGGGTCGGGCGTGGCGATATCCACATCCTTGATGGGGCGCTTCAGCACGGAATCCCGCACACAGCCACCGACGAATCTGACCGGGACTCCGTCCGCCATCAGAGCTTGGATCACGGCACGGGTTTCAGCCGCCTGCATCCAGCCTTGCGGCCCCAACTGTCCGATGGGATCGCCGGGCTTGAGGGAGGCCATACCAGCTCGGCCAAGAACCTCCCTAACAGCCACGATCCGCCAACACTTCAGAAAGGTTGATGAGGATTCCGGCAGTGGCTCCCCAGATCAGCTTATCGCCCCAGGTCAAGGCCCAGAATGGCCGCTGACGACCATGCACTTCACGGTGCTGCAATTGATGATTGGCCTGATCCAGCACAAAGGCCAGGGGCACTTCAAAGACCTCGGCCACCTCGAAGGAATCGGGAGAAATCTGGAAACCGGGCTTAATCACCCCCACCACCGGCGTGACCATGAAGCCGGTTCCGGTGATGTAATCATCCAGCCGCCCCACGATCTGCACCAGTTCGGGGAACAGCCCCACTTCTTCTTCGGTTTCACGCAAGGCGCAAGTGATGAAGTCGCCCTTATCGTCAGGCTCCAGCCTGCCGCCGGGGAAGCTGATCTGACCGGGATGATGGGCAAGATGAGCCGTGCGCTTGGTCAAAATAACAGTCATTCCGTCGGGCCGGTCTACCAGCGGCACCAGGACCGCAGCCAGGGTCAGCGGGATGTCATCATCAGTGGAGGCGCCCGGCCTGACCGCGCCGCCACTGACCATGGCCTCAAGGGCTGAGTCCGAGCGTCCGCGCGGATCGTGGCCAAGGGCCAGACTTCGCGCGATTTGATCTTGCGTCAGTCGGAAAGGTCCAGCCTTCCCAATGGAAAGAATATCCCGCTGCTCCATAGGCCGTAGACTTTCTCCCCTCTCAGGTCTTCCTCCCAGCCCTGAGATACCAGTTCATAGTACACGGATCGGGTCAGCCGCGCCTCCAATCCTTTCCGAACCATTACGTATGGTGAGGGCTCGTGCGAGGGCTCCGCCTCCACCACCCGCAAGGGGTGATCGGCATCCACAGTGACCATTTCATCCATATTGGTGCGAAAGCTGATGACCTTTTCACGGCCCGAACCGCAAGAGAACATCTCCACCGCCAGGAAAGGGACATCCTCGACCTGGATACGCCCCATTTCCCCCGGTGTAATCAGCAGATAGCCGCCATCCTTAGCCCGATGCAGCACCGAGGCGAACAGGCAGACCATCTCTTTGCGGTTGATCGGCGAGCCATGGTAGAACCAACGGCCCTGCCGGTCGATGCTGATGCCAAGATCGCCACAATCATCGGGCAGCTCGCCGTCAAAGTCCACGTCCGGGGAAGGCAGATTCAAAAGCCGCTCCTTATGATCCATTCCACTCATCCAGGTGCCCCCATGACCACCCAGAATATTGCCGCCGTCGAGGCCCTGGAAGCCCGCCTAACCCAGGTTCGCGCCGAAATCGGACGCGTGATTCTTGGCCAGGATCGCGTGATCGACGAGGGTCTTATCACGCTGCTGGCGGGGGGTCACGCCCTGTTGATCGGCCTTCCCGGCCTTGCGAAGACCCGGCTGGTTCAAACTTTGGGAATAGTCCTCGGCCTCGCCGATAAGCGGGTCCAGTTCACTCCCGATCTTATGCCTGCTGATATATTGGGGTCCGAAGTGCTGGAGGAAAGCCCCTCGGGCGTCAGGGGCTTTCGATTTATCAAAGGCCCGGTGTTTTGTCAGCTTCTGATGGCCGACGAAATCAATCGGGCCAGCCCGCGCACTCAATCAGCCCTGCTGCAATCCATGCAAGAGCGAAAGGTCACCATCGCCGGGACGGCCCACGATCTTCCCGCTCCATTCCATGTCCTCGCCACCCAGAACCCCCTGGAGCAAGAAGGGACATACCCGCTCCCCGAAGCCCAGCTGGACCGCTTCTTGATGCAGATTGAAGTGGGCTATCCCGATTCAGCGGCCGAGCGCCGCATGCTGGTGGAGACCACCGGCCCGACCGAGATCCAACCCCGTGCCCTCATGAC
>JAYTWE010000435.1:0-3222 GCA_043744055.1 Magnetospirillum sp. | reverse complement strand
ACGGAAGGGCGTGGATGGCCGGGACAAGCCCGGCCAAGACGATGAAATTAACCAATTCGAAATCTGGATTCGTTGCCCTGAGGACTGACCTTGGCCGATTGCCCTTGAAGGCTCTTGGTGCCATGCTGCTTCCCGTATCCTTTACCAGGGGGGAGATATCGCATGAAGGTTGCACTCGCTTTCGCTGCCGCATTCACCGCCGGAATCGTTTTTAGCCCCGCCGCCAATGCCGGGGCCACCATGGATGCGGTCAAGGCCAAGGGCTTTGTCCAGTGCGGCGTCAATCTCGGCCTTTATGGTTTTTCTGCTCCTGACGATAAGGGAAACTGGACCGGTTTGGACGTGGATGTCTGCCGCGCGGTTGCCGCTGCCCTGTTCGCTGACGCCACCAAGGTGAAATACACCCCGCTTTCGGCGCAGCAGCGGCTTCCGGCCCTGCAAGCCGGTGAAGTGGACCTTCTGGCGCGCAACACTACCTGGACGCTGACGCGCGATACCGCCAATGGATTGGATTTCACCACTCCCAATTATTTCGATGGTCAGGGCTTCATGGTTGCCAAGAAGCTGGGGGTGAAGTCGGTCAAGGAATTGAATGGCGCTACGGTCTGTGTTCTGCCCGGCACCACCACCGAGCAGAATCTGGCTGATTTCTTTCGCGCCAATAAGATGACGTTCAAGCCGGTGGTGATCGAAAAGAACGAGGAGCTGAATAGCGCCTTCTTCTCTGGCCGTTGCGATGCCTTGACCTCGGATGCGTCTCAACTGGCGGGTGTTCGCGCCGGTCAGGCCGCTAATCCCGAGGAATGGCTGATCCTGCCCGAACTGATTTCCAAGGAACCGCTTACCCCGGCAGTACGCCAAGGCGATGCTCAATGGACCGATCTGGTGCGCTGGTCGCAGTTCGTCATGATCTATGCCGAGGAAAAAGGCGTGACTTCCAAGACCGCCAATCAGTCGTTGAAATCACCCGATCCCGATTTACAGCGTCTGCTGGGTGTGACCGCAGGGAATGGCAAGGCCTTGGGCGTGGACGAGAAATGGGCCTTCAACATCATCATTCAGGTGGGCAATTACGGCGAGAGCTTCGAGCGGAACGTGGGTAAGGAGTCCCGTCTGAAGCTGGATCGCGGTCTCAACGCGCTCTATACCAGTGGCGGGCTGATGTACGCCATGCCGCCGCGCTAGGGTCCCTGCGTCATGGCCCGCCTTGCCAGAATCTGGGGCAGCGCCCGCTTTCGCGGAGTGCTGTATCAGGTCCTGGTGATCGGCGGTGTCCTTGCCTTGGGCGGTTGGTTGCTGCGCAATACTCTGGCCAATCTTGAAACCCGTGGCATCGCCACGGGTTTCGGCTTTCTTGGCCGTGAGGCCGGATTCGAGATTTCCGAAACCCTGATCGCCTTTTCTCCCGCCGATACCTATGCCCATGCCTTGCTGGTGGGGCTTCTCAATACATTGCTGGTTTCGGCCATCGGGATTGTGCTGTCCACGATTTTGGGCACCGCCATCGGTGTGGTCCGGTTGTCGGGGAACTGGTTGATGGGGCGGCTGGCCACGGTCTATGTGGAAGCCATCCGTAATGTTCCGCTGCTGCTGCAATTGTTCGTTTGGTATGGCCTGGTGACGTCGTTGCCAGGCGCGCGCCAAGCGCTTAATCCGGTGCCGGGCGTTTTTCTCAGCAATCGCGGCCTGGTCATTCCTGGACTGGATTGGAGCCAGGGCTGGCCGATCTTGGACATCCCCCATCTGGCGGGGTTTAATTTTACCGGCGGCTTGACCTTGTCGCCGGAATTCGCCGCCTTGCTGGCGGGTCTGACCATCTATACCGCCGCATTCATTGCCGAGATCGTGCGCGCCGGAATTCTGTCGGTGCCTAAGGGGCAGGTTGAGGCCGCGCTGTCTCTGGGCCTGTCTCGGGGGCAGATTCTGCGCCTTGTGGTGTTGCCTCAGGCGTTGCGCGTCATGGTTCCGCCCATGACCAGCCAGTTTCTCAACATCACCAAGAATTCGCCGCTGGCCATCGCCATCGGCTATCCCGATCTGGTGGCGGTCTCTAACACCACCATCAACCAGACCGGTCAGGCGGTGGAAGGTGTCGCGCTGGTCATGGGGGTGTTCTTGTGTATCAGCTTGGCTCTGTCGGCCCTGATGAACTGGTACAACAAGCGCGTTGCCTTGGTGAGCAAATGAGGTCCGCGACCGGGTGGGCCAGAAAGAATCTGTTCGGCTCGCCATTCAATAGTGTGCTGACCGTGTTGGGGATCGCGCTGCTGTGGCAATTGCTGGTTCCCTTCGTCAACTGGGCTTTGATCCATGCCAGTTGGGGGAGCGGCACCCCGGAGACTTGCCGACAGGCGGGCGGGGCGTGCTGGACCTTGCTGACCGAACGCCATCGGTTGATGCTGTTTGGTCTTTACCCTTATGACCAGCATTGGCGACCGTTGCTGGCGGTGGCGCTGTTCATCACCGTGCTGGTGGTCAGCGCCCAGCGGCGATTCTGGCGGCCCTTACTGGCGGTGGCTTGGGGCGTGACCATGGTGATTATCGCGGTGCTGATGTGGGGGGGCGTACTGGGCCTGTCCCATGTGGAAACCGCTCAGTGGGGTGGCTTGCCTCTGACTCTGGTCATCGCGGTTCTCGCCATCGTCATTGCCTTTCCCATGTCGGTGGTTCTGGCTTTGGGGCGCCGCTCGAATCTTCCGGTCATCAAGGCGGTGTCGGTGGGCTATATCGAGTTGATACGCGGTCTGCCGCTGGTCAGTCTGCTGTTTATGGCCTCGGTGATGTTCCCGCTGTTCCTGCCGGAAGGAATCACCATCGACAAGGCTCTTCGGGCCTTGGTCGGGATGACGCTGTTCACCGCCGCTTATCTGGCCGAGGCGGTGCGTGGCGGTCTTCAGGCTATCCCCAAAGGCCAGTTCGAGGCGGCGGATGCGCTTGGCCTTGGTTATTGGCAGAGTATGCGGCTGATTATTCTGCCCCAGGCGCTGCGCTTGGTTATTCCGCCCATGGTCAACCAGTTTATCACCTGCTTCAAGGATACCTCCTTGGTGACCATCGTTGGGTTGTACGACCTGTTGGCAGCCACCAAGGCATCGCTGAACGATCCGGCATGGCGGCCGTTCTTCGCCGAGGGCTATCTGGCGGCGGCGGTCATTTATTTCTGCTTTTGCTTCTTCATGTCGCGTTACAGCCAGTGGCTGGAGCGGGAACTGGCCAAGGGAA
>JAYTWE010000434.1:0-1662 GCA_043744055.1 Magnetospirillum sp. | reverse complement strand
GGACTATATCTGCATCGGCGAAGCCGATCTGACCGTCGGCCCCCTGTGCGAGGCTTTGGCCGCCGGAGAAAAGCCGGTGGACGTTCCCGGCGTCAAGTCGCGATATGACACGCCAAATCGGCGATACGTCCCGACCCCCAAGGAACACAATCTCGACCGGATCGAGTTCCCCCGCTACAACTGGGCGCCGTCACTGGACCTCTACCGGAACTACACCGGCTATCAATTGACCCCGATTATCGCCAGCCGCGGATGTCGATGGTCGCGATGCACCTTCTGCGCCGAACGCTTTTATTGGCGCATCCGGTCGGCATCCAATTTCTGCGATGAACTGGAATGGTTGGTCCTGCAAGGATGCGACCTCTTCATGTTCAATGAAAGCGACCTGAACGGTCTGCCGGAACGGCTGCTGGAAATCTGTGATGAAGTTATCCGTCGGGGGATCAAAGTCCGCTTCGTCGGGCAATTGCGTATTCATATCAAAAGCGACCGGGCTTTCTTCGACAAACTGGCGGAAGCAGGTTTCCAGGCGCTGCGCTTCGGCGTCGACGCCTTCTCGGAGAAGACACTGAAGCTCCAGATGAAAGGCTATACCCTGGAAACAGTGGCCGCCAATCTGCGCGACTGCCACGAAGCCGGGATCAGCGTCAATCTCAACTGGGTGGTGGGCGTCCCCGGAGAAACCGACGAGGACATCGACGAGGGAATCGAGTTCCTCGCCAGATTACAGCCTTATATTGCGAAGGTGGAGAATATCAATCCGCTGATTCTCAGTAATGGCAGCATGTACTGGCTTGACCCGGACAGCTATAATATCAAATTCAGCCGCGCCAAGGATGACCTGTACGAAGCCCACCCCAAGGCCTTTCCGGCCGAGGCATGGTGGAGCGAAGAGCCATTCATCGACGCGGGCGTCCGCAAAGCACGGTTCGAGCGCGCTGTCCGCGGATTGGCCAAGGCTAAAGTCCCGATCGGTCCATGGGCGGCGCATATCGTGGCCGACGTTCAAAGCGGCATAGACACCAGCCGCAGCGGCAAGGGGCGATCAGAGATTGCCGCCCAGGCCGAGTTTCCCCCTGCTCAACCCAATTGTCAGTGAGGCCGGACGTGGCGTCAGCCATCGACATTACAATCATCCACGCCTGGCGGTTTCTCGATTCCTTCACCGAGTTGGAAGAGATGCTGCACACGGCCCCCGACTTCACGTTTCGTAATTTCGGCCTCCCCTGGCACGATCCGGTTTATCAACCCTCGACCGAAGAGGGGATGCTTTATTTACGCAATCTCGCCGAGGTCCAGGTTCTGCCCGCCAAGGTCGTCATCGCCATCCCCGAGATGTTTGCCTCGGAGCGGTCTCGCCTCTGGGCCGACATCCAATTGGCCATGGCGAAAAGCGAGGGAAAGCCGGTTCTGCTGGTAACGCGCAACCCCGCCTCCATCCCGGAATGGTTGGCGAAGGAGGCGGTGGAGGTTGTGGCCTGGGACGGGACCCTGGTGATTGACGCCATCCGCCGCCTAGCCTCGCCACCACGACCGGCGCCATGACCAGCATGACCGAAGAGCGCCTCCCAGAAGATGAGGAGCTATATCGCCAAGGGCTTGCCGCCTGGAAGGAAAAAAGACTTCCCGATGCTCGGATCGCCTTCACCGAACTGATTGATG
>JAYTWE010000433.1:0-2906 GCA_043744055.1 Magnetospirillum sp. | reverse complement strand
CCTCGGCCCGGCTCATGGCCGAACGGCTTCCCGAAGGGGCGCTGCACCAATATGTGCCGGTGGACCGCATGGCCTATGTGCGCGGCTTCCTCGATCACTGGCGGCCCGATCTGGCCCTATGGGCGGAATCCGAGTTCTGGCCCAATCTGCTGGCCGAAAGCCGTCGGCGCGGGGTCAAGATGGCGCTGATCCAGGGCCGTGTTTCGACCAAGTCCTTCGACGGCTGGCGTAAAGTGCCGGGCTTCATCCGCAAATTGCTGTCGGGATTTGAACTTTGCCTTGCCCAGACCGAAGACGACGCCGCCCGGCTGAAAGCCCTCGGCGGGTGCGATGTGCGCTGTCTGGGTAATCTGAAATATGCGGTGCCGCCGCTTCCCGCCGATGCCGCCGAACTGGCCCGGCTGAAGACGGCCATGGCCGGGCGTCCGGTCTGGCTGGCGTCGAGCACTCATCTTGGTGAGGAAGTCTTGGCGGCCGAGCTCCATCGCACTCTGGCGCACCGCTTCCCCGGTCTGCTGACCCTGATTGTGCCGCGCCATCCGCCACGCGGCCCCGGTATCGCCGCCCAATTGCGCGAGATGGGGTTTTCAGTGGCTTTACGCTCCTCCGGCGAACGACTTCAAGCCGGAACCGATATTTATGTGGCCGACACCATCGGTGAGCTGGGCCTGTTCTACCGCTTGTCTCCCATCGTCTTCGTGGGCAAAAGCCTGGCCGTGGGCGGTGGACAAAATCCGTTCGAACCGGCCCGGATCGGCGCCGCCATCTTGTTCGGCCCGGCCATGGATAACTTCCCCGACATGGCGCCGCGCATGGTGGAGGCGGGGGCGGCCCTGATGGTGCAAGATGCACAAGCCCTGATCGAGGCGGTGGAAACGCTGCTGGCCAAACCGGAACAGGTCGAGGCTATGAAAGCCCTTGCCGCCCGCTGGTCGAAGGCTGAAGCTGGCGTGCTGGAGGCCGTGGAAACGGCCCTGTCCCCCATGCTGGTCACTCTGGAGAACCGTCATGCGCGCCCCTGACTTCTGGCGCACCGACAATACCCTGGCCACCTGCCTGGCTCCGCTGGGAGCCGTCTATGCCTGGGTGGTGGCGCATCGCCTGGACAAGGCGGAGGAATACCGTCCGACGGTTCCCGTCATCTGTATCGGAAATATCGTGGCGGGCGGGGCGGGAAAGACTCCCGTCTCCATGGATCTCGCGCGCCGTCTGCTTGCCGCGGGCCGCAAGCCCCATATGCTGACCCGAGGCTATGGCGGAACCGAAATCGGCCCCAGAGCGGTAGACCCCGACCGTCACGACTCCGCTCGCGTCGGAGACGAAGCCTTGCTATTGGCCGAAGTCGCCCCCACCTGGGTGGCGCGCTGGCGGCCCGACGGTGCCGTGGCGGCGGTTGAAATGGGAGCAGACCTCATCATCATGGATGACGGCTTCCAAAACGGCTCCATCGCTAAGGACCTGTCGCTGGTGGTGGTGGACGGCAGCTATGGCTTCGGCAATGGCCGCCCCATTCCCGCCGGTCCCTGCCGAGAACCGGCCGCCAGAGGTTTGAAACGGGCCGACGCTCTGATCATCATCGGAGAGGATCGCGCCGGAATCACCGAACAGGCCGAGCAATGTGGCGTCCAGGTCCTGGGTGCCCGCCTGGTCCCCGGCCCCGAAGGCGCCGCGCTGATGGGCCGCAAGGTGGTGGCCTTCGCCGGAATCGGACGACCGGGAAAGTTCTTTGAAACTCTGAAAGAGTGTGGGGCGCGGCTGGTGACCACCTCGGCCTTTCCCGACCATTATTCCTATGATCGCGCGGAAATCGAAGCGCTCTTGGCCGAGGCAGAAGCCAACGAAGCCCTGACCATCACCACCGCCAAGGACCATGTCCGACTGCCCGAGGATTTGCGTAAGCGAGTGTCCATGCTGTCGGTGACGCTGGACTGGACCGATCCTCATCTGCTAACTCCCCTGCTCGACCGCATCGGAGTGAAACTGTGAAGCGTTTTCGTCAACGCCTGGAGGCCCTTGCCGCCCAATTCATCTGGGCGCTGTTCGGAGTTCTGCCGGTAGATGCCGCCTCGGCGACCGGCGGCTGGCTGGCTCGGACCATCGGCCCCCTGATGGGAGCCAGCAAGATCGCCCGGCGCAATCTGGCCCGCGCCTTCCCCCTTAAAAGCCCCGACGAGATCGAAGCCATCGTGCGCGGCATGTGGGATAATATCGGCCGCGTCGCCGGAGAATTCCCCCATCTGGATCAGATCGCCGCCCAGCGGGTCGAGCTGATCGGCGCCGAATATATCGACCTGCTCCGCGATGACGAACAACCCGGTATCTTCATTTCCGGTCATGTGGGCAATTGGGAGCTGAATGGTGCGGTGGCGGTGGCCCATGGTCTGCCGCTTCATCTGGTCTATCGCGCCGCCAACAATCCGTGGATCGAAGAGCTTTACCGCAAGGGCCGTAAGAACGGGGCGGTCGGCTTGATCCAAAAGGGCTCGGAAGGCGCTCGCCAGGCTTTGACGGTTCTGAAAGCGGGCGGCCATCTGGGCATGTTGGTGGACCAGAAGATGAATGACGGGGTTGCCATCCCCTTCTTCGGCCGCGACGCCATGACCGCCCCCGCCATCGCCCAATTCGCCACCCGGTTCAAATGCCCCCTGGTCCCCGCCCGAGTGGAGCGGCTGAAGGGGGCCAATTTCCGCCTCACCGTCTATCCCCCCCTGGAATTCCCCCATACGGGCGATTCTCATGACGACAACCGGCTGCTCCTGATCCGCATCAATGACCTGCTGGAGGAATGGGTGCGCGAACGCCCGGATCAATGGCTGTGGGTCCACCGGCGCTGGCCGGAATGAGCCGCTTCACCGCCTATCTGGCCGCACCGGGATTCGAGGCTGATCTTCGCGCTGAACTGGGCG
>JAYTWE010000432.1:0-2736 GCA_043744055.1 Magnetospirillum sp. | reverse complement strand
CAGGGTCAGTCTGATTTCAGGCAGCAGGGCACGGATTTGCGGATGCCAGAGTGGGGCGCATTCCGGTCGGGGCGGCAGGTCGCCACCCTTGGGATCGCGGCCGGGATAGCACAGGCCGGTGGGGAGGATGGCGATTTGGCTTTCGTCGTAGAAAACCTCTCGGTCCAGCCCCAACCACTGGCGCAGCCTGTCGCCGGAACGATCGTCCCAGGGAATGCCGCTTTCGTGGACCTTGGTTCCGGGAGCTTGGCCGATAATCAGCAGTCTGGCGGTTTCCGACACGCGGAGAATCGGGCGCGGTCCCAGGGGAAGATGGGCCTCGCACAGGCGGCAGGCGCGGACGCGCTCCACCAGTCGGGCGAGGTTCTCGCTCACGGATGCAAATGCCGCAGCGTGTCTAGACTGACCTCGGCGAGGCTGGGGTACACCGCCAGGGCTCCGGTGAAGTCGTCACCGGCGGTGTACAGGCTTTGGCTGACCACCACGTCGAGTCCGGCGGCACAGGCGGCGCGGACGCCGTTGGTGGAATCTTCGATGGCCAGACATGCTTCGGGCAAGAGGCCCATACGGTGCATGACCAGCTGATAAACCTGGGGGTCGGGTTTTTTGTGCACGGTGTCCTCGCCACAGGCGATGACCTCGAACAGGTCGAGCCGGTCGCCGAGCAGGGCTTCCACATTGGCGCGGCTGGTGGTGGAGGCGATGGCAAGGCGCAAGCCGGATTCCAGCGCTTCGCAGATCAGCCGTTCCACGCCGGGGCGAAAGGCGATGCGGCCGGTGGCGATCATATCGGTATAGATTTCGGTCTTGTGTTTGTGAATGGCGGCCACCAGCTCGGGCGAGGCGTCGGGATCAAAGGCTAAGATGCGTTCGCGCCCCCCCGAGACTTTGAGCAACTCACGGTAGGTGGCGGGGTCCCAGCGCCAGTTCAGGCCCAAATGGCCGAAAGCCAGGATGAAGGCGTGACGATGGGCTTCCTCGGTCTCGGCCAGGGTGCCATCCACATCGAAGATAATGGCGGATAGGGTCATGGAATGCCACGCTCAGGTCAGGGAATCACAGTGATGATGCCGTTCATGCCAAAGGCGGAATGGCCGGTGACGTCGCATTGAAAGCTATATGCGCCATAACGGGCGGGCACCAGCCAGACTTCCTTGGTCTGTCCTGCGGGCACCACCAGCTTACTCAGCCAGGGGGCGGCCGAGGGGCCGGTGGGGCCGACCACCCGATAGGTGGCGACTTCGCGGAAGAACTGGTCGGCCACCACCGCATGGTCCTTGGTGGTGGGGTTGATGAAAACCAGCCGGGTGGCCCGGTCGCGATGCAGGGATAAGTCCGAGGGATTGAACTCGAAATTGGCCATGGTCACGGTGACGGTCTCGGGATTGCTCCAATCCGTGGCGGCCAGAATCTGGGGGGCGCTGTTCAGATAATTGGGCGGCAGAGCAGCGCTGATGGTGTCGCTGCCAGCACAGCCGTTAAGGCCGAGGATCAGGGGTAGGGCAAGGCACAGGCGACGCATGTTCATTCTCCGGGGGGCGGTCATCTCAGTCCTTGGGCTCGGTCTCCGCCACTGAAGCGCGCTTTGATATCTCCACATGCCAAGCGGTCAGCTTGGGGCGGCTGCTCCGCCAATCCTCGGCGGCAAAGCGGAAGTCCAGATAGGATAAGGCGGTGATTACGGTGATTTGACCGATCAGGAAATCAGTGCCCCAACCGACGCATTCGTCTTCCAAGACATCCAGGCTGCGGGAGATGGCCATGCTCTGCCGCTCGATCCAGCCGGTCCAGCGCTTGTCCTCGGGCCGCATGGTGGTTTCGATGCGCTTGGTGAGGGCCGCATCCATAATGCCGTCGCCCAGCGCCTGGAGCCGCAGTTGCGCCCAGCGCTCTCCCCCCGATACGGGCACCAGCTTGTGGCCGTCATGGAGCGAGTCCAGATACTCGCAGATAACGGGCGAATCGAACAAAACCTCGCCACCATCGGTAATCAGGGCGGGAACCTTGCCCAGGGGGTTGTCCTTGGGCAGATCGGTATCGACGGCCCAGACATTGGTCAGCGACATCTCAATCCGCGCCTGAAGTCCCGTCTCTTTGGCGACGATGACGCATTTGCGGACATAAGGAGACGTTGGAGAGTAGCGCAGCTTCATGGCGATGGTCCTCTGGACAGGGGAGAAAGACATGCTTGGCTTGGTTGGCGGCGGAGTCAATGGCTTTGAGGCTTTTCCAAAGCGGCGCAAACATGGGCGATCATTCGATCAATCGCCGGACTGGTGCCGACGATGCGGATTGGAATATCGGGGTGCGCAGTGGCGAAGACTCTGAATATCTCGTCGGCGAAGGGTTGGCCGATATCATCGACGCCCTGGAAATCCAGCATAACCTCGGAAAATTGGTCGAACCGAGCCAGTAGCCGTTTAGCTTGGGAGCGTGATACCAGTTGCTCATTTTGATAGCGTCCCAGTGCTACCGGGATATGGGTTTTGCGAAAACCAATATCCGAGCCCTGATAGTTCTCGAATATGCTCTTTGTCGTCCAGTCGGCGTCGGTGGAGATGAACATTCTGATGCCGGTGCCTTTCGCCACTTCCGAAGCCATGACATCGATCAGCCATTCATCATCATATTGTCTCCTCCGTGAATAAACCAAAGACCCTGAGGAGATGTGGAAGCTGTCAAACATGCGCGAGGTGAAAAAAATACCTTCCCCGGCATGACGCGCTTTGTCCGATG
>JAYTWE010000431.1:0-10522 GCA_043744055.1 Magnetospirillum sp. | reverse complement strand
CGCGATGTGCGCGACATAAATTCCCGCAAGATCGTCGATGTGCTGAAGCACGAGAATCCAGCCTATAAGCGCGCCATGTCCCAGTTGGATGGCGCATCGCGCAAAGTCGAGCGTTTTGAGGCCGCCAACAAGCCGGTCAATCCCAAAATCGCCGAGCTTTACGGCACGGCCCAGACCAAGCTGGCCGCCACACCGCCGTTTCTGGAACAAGCGGTCTATGGCGCCTATACGTATAAAGTCGCCGATGTGGAAGCCGTCAAGGCGCTGACCGTCAATTACTACATCATCGACAAGGTGGCGCGACGCTATGTGAAATCCACCTTCGACGTGATGGAGCGCCAACACTTCGTCATGGCCTATAGCCTGGACAAGACCGACCCGGATAAGGCCCGCATCCATTCCGACCATTCCTTCGAGAAGGATGTGCGCGACTGGGAGCGCGCCGCCGTAATCGTACCCCTGTCCGCCCTGTTGAATAACGCCCTGGAGCGCCAAGGCGAGGCCAAGAGCTTCGCTTCAGTCCAGCCGCTCCTGACCGAACTGGCCCGCGACCGCAGCGTCGCCGCGGCAAGGCTGGAATCGGAGCGCTTCGATGCCAGATCGCTCAACGACCCTCGCTTCGACAGCGTGGTCGCCATCTTCAAACCCGGCAGCATGGGCAGCGGCTTTTATGTGCGCTCCAACATCGTCTTGACCAATTGGCATGTGGTGAAGGGCAGCGATATCGTCGAACTGAAACGCTATGACGGCCGCGAGACTTTCGGTCAGGTCATCGGTCGCGATGTCCGCTTGGATTTAGCCCTGGTCAAAGTCCAAGACCGTGGCCGTCCGGTAGAGTTCATGACCGGCAAGGATGTCAAGCCCGGCGATATGACCGAGGTCATCGGCCATCCCAACGGTTATGCCTTCTCTATCTCCCGCGGCGTGGTCAGCGGCATCAGACGATTGAGACCGGCCATCCTGGAAGGAGTGGAGCCGGGAGAATCCATGCACGCCGCCGCCAATTACAATACCCCCCGCCACAAGGATACCGGCGTCCTCTATATCCAGACCGATGCCGCCATCAATAATGGCAATTCCGGCGGCCCCATGTTCATGGGCAACAAGGTGGTGGGGATCAGCGATTGGGTCCCTCTGGAACGGTTAAGCCCCGGCGACCCGCTCACCAAGGTCCCCGGCATCGCCTTTACCATCCACTATTCCGAAGCCGTGCGCTTTATCAACGACGCCCTCAAGGGAGAATAGGAATGTCCCTGGACCGACGCACTTTTATCGTCACCAGTCTGGCCGCCATGGTCGGAGCCTGTCAGCGCCGCAATCAGGGCGATATGGTGGTGGATTCCGCCACCGGTCGCATGTACGGCATGCGCAGCGACGGCAATCCCATCTTCACCGATCCAACGCTGTTTCCCAACCGGCGGCTCAAACTTTCCGTCCGCAATATGTCGGGAGATTCCGTATGGGACCTGGACTCCACCCGAGAGAACTTGAACAAGGTCTTCTTAGATAAGGGCTATGAAAAATCCGACGGTCGTGATTTCGGCCTGAAGGTGGATCTGAATGTGCTCCGCTCGCAGCAATTCGATACCTCCATGCTGAACGAATACGCCGTGCTGGGAGCGGGCGGCGGACTCTTGGCGGGTGGCGTGGCGGGCAGCATAAACGGTGACGGAATCGCCAAGGGCGCGGCCATCGGGCTTGCTTCCGGCATGACCCTGGGAGCCTTGGCGGGCTATTTCAACGTGGACAATATCTATGTGGTGCTGACCGAAGCCACGTTCGGCGTCCGCCGCGATTCCACCAAGCCCCGCCGCGTGGTCACCTTCGAGGGAAGTCCTCGCATCGAGGAATGGGAAGAGCGCGGCTATGACGCCTTTCGCACCACCCAGCGGGTGCTGATCGCCAATTACGGCGGCGGGCGCGGCGTCACCCAACAAGAAATAGCCGCCGATATCCGCGAGCGCCAAATTCGCTCACTGGCCAGCTTTTTGTAATATCCAATGGGATCAAAGGGCCTAAGGCCCTTTGCGGGCATGGGCGGAGCCCATAAATCTTTCCCGAGGAATCTTAGATTTTCAAGGCTCCCCTTCCCTAACCGCCGCAAACATCCTATCTCTTCGACGAAGTTTGCAGCAGCGGAGCGATCATGTCTGAACAGAATCCTTCCTGGCACGGCACCACTATCTTATGCGTGCGCAAAGCCGGGCGGGTGGTGATCGCAGGCGACGGTCAGGTCAGCCTCGGCTCCACCATCATCAAAGCCAATGCCCGCAAGGTCCGTAAGGTGGGGGGCGATTCCATCTTGGTGGGATTCGCCGGAGCCACCGCCGATGCCTTTACCCTGCTGGAACGCCTGGAAGCCAAGCTGGAGAAACATCCCGGCCAGGTGACCCGCGCCTGTGTGGAACTGGCCAAAGATTGGCGCACCGACCGCTATCTGCGCAAACTGGAAGCCATGATGGCCGTGGCCGATAAAGACGTCTCGCTGGTGCTGACCGGCCAAGGCGATGTGCTGGAACCGGAAGACGGGCTGATCGGTATCGGGTCCGGCGGTAATTATGCCCTGGCCGCCGCCCGTGCCCTGATTGACATGGAGGGCCTCGACGCCGAGGCCATCGCGCGCAAATCCATGAAGATCGCCGCCGATATCTGTGTCTACACCAATGGCAATGTGATCGTGGAAAGCCTATGACCCCCGCCTTCTCCCCCCGTGAGATCGTTTCCGAGCTGGACCGCTATATCGTCGGCCAGCACGACGCCAAACGCGCCGTCGCCGTGGCGCTGCGCAACCGCTGGCGCCGCCAACAGCTGCCCGAGGCCCTGCGCGAAGAGGTTCTGCCCAAGAATATTTTGATGATCGGTCCCACCGGTGTGGGCAAGACCGAGATCGCCCGGCGGCTGGCCCGCCTCGCCCAGGCTCCTTTCTTGAAGGTGGAGGCCACCAAGTTCACCGAGGTGGGCTATGTGGGCCGCGATGTGGAACAGATCGTGCGCGACATCGTCGAAGTCGCCATCACCATGACCCGCGATCGGTTGCGCAAGCAGGTGACCGCCAAAGCCGAAATCGCCGCCGAAGAACGGCTGTTGGATGCCTTGGTGGGTGAGACCGCCGGGGCGGACACCCGCCAGAAATTCCGTAAGATGCTGCGCGAAGGCGCGTTGGACCATAAAGAAATTGAATTGCAGCTGGCCGATAGCGGAGCCGGAGGTATGCCCAGCTTCGATATTCCCGGCATGCCCGGCGCCCAGATGGGCATGATTAATCTCGGCGATATTCTTGGCAAGATGGGCGGCAACCGGACCAAGCCGCGCAAACTGCTGGTCAAGGACGCCCTGGCCGTATTGACCGCCGAGGAATCCGACAAGCTGCTGGATCAAGACAAAGTGGTGAAGGACGCCATCTGGGCGGTGGAGAATAACGGCATTGTCTTCATCGACGAGATCGACAAAATCTGCGCCCGATCCTCGGAACAGCATGTGGGAGCCGATGTCAGTCGCGAAGGAGTCCAGCGCGACCTGTTGCCCCTGATCGAAGGCACCAATGTGGCCACCAAACACGGTACCGTGAAAACCGACCATATTCTGTTCATCGCATCCGGTGCTTTTCATCTGGCCAAGCCGTCTGACCTGCTGCCCGAATTACAAGGCCGTCTGCCCATCCGTGTCGAGCTGAAGGCCCTGACCCGCGATGATCTGGTCCGCATCTTGACCGAGCCGGAAGCCAGCCTTATCAAGCAATACGAAGCCCTGCTGGCCACCGAGGAGGTGGAACTGTCCTTTGAGCCGGAAGCCATCGACGTCATCGCCGATCTGGCCGCCGAGATCAACACCAGCGTCGAGAATATCGGAGCCCGGCGATTGCAGACGGTGATGGAGCGGCTGTTAGAGGAAATCAGCTTCTCCGCCCCCGACCAGCCCCCCGGAACCAAGATCGCCATCACTGCCGAACTGGTGCATGAACGGGTCGGCGCCTTGACCAAAAAAGCCGATCTGGCCAAGTTCATCTTGTAGGATGCGCCTCACCAAATTATGATTTCGATCATATATACTCCGCCGCTTTGAGAGCCCGAGAACTCCACGAGAGAATATGGGCTCCGCCCAACCCCGCAAAGGGCCAAGGCCCTTTGATCCCCTTAGTTTAATAGGGGAGCCCGCAATATTTCATCCTCTGGAGAATAGGGATTGGCTGAGGACTGGAAGCGGCTGCTGGCGGGAATTGCAACGCGTTCGGTGAATCTGGCCGAAGGCGAAATGCTGTTTCGGGCCGGAGACGACGCTTTGTCCTTGTTTCATCTGGAACGGGGCAGCGTGCGACTCAGCCGTCACGGCATCACCTTGCACCACGTGGAACCGGGTTCCCTATTCGCCGAATCCGGCCTCTTTGCCGCCACCCATGACTGCGATTGCGTGGCTGAGTGTTCCAGCGTGGTGGAGATTTTTCCCAAATCCGCCGTGCTGCTTCATCTGTCCGCCCACCCCACCATCAATCTGGCATTTTCCGCCTATCTCGCCCGACAGGTTCGAATGGTGCGGGGATTGCTGGAGGTGCTCCGACTGAAGAGCGCGCGCGAACGGGTAGTCGCCTATCTCACAGTCAAGGGCGCCGTTGAGAACGAAATCCGTCTGACCCAACCGCTGACAGCCGTAGCGGCAAAGATCGGTCTGACCCACGAGGCACTTTACCGGACCTTGGCCGTCTTGAAGAAAGAGGGCGTTCTGATCCGGCGTGACCGCCGCTTATTCCGCCTGATCCAACACGGCAAGTAAACGAGTCACCGTCTCTTCCGGCATTTGACGCAGACTGGCTCCCAATCGGTTGGCCAATTCGGTCTTGGCGGGAGACAGGCCGGATGTATCCAAGGTGACCTTAGGATGGGACAGATCAGCCAGGGTCTTCAACTCCTCGGCCTCGTCCCAGATACAATCCAGATAGCCGCAGATTTGCATCACCAAACCGGGGGCCGGTTTGCCCCGATGCCCATGTTCCAGCGCCGAGAGGTAAGCCGCCGACACATTCAGATCAGCGGCCATCTGTTTAAGCTGGATGCCCTTGGCATCGCGGAGGGCGCGAATTTTGGCTCCAAAAGGAGTCATAGCCCGCAGATCTCCACTGGTTCTATCAATAAAATCAAAGAGGGATTGGGGCATTGCCCCAAATGGGTTCGGGCAATAGCCCGACATGGGTGAGTCCATTCAATGATCTGGCGGTATGACACCCTCATCATCCTCGCTGCCGCCGGACCAAAACATACAGAGCGCCATCACCGCCATGATGAGGCTTGGCATAGGAAAAGCCGAGGATGCGTTCGCGTAACGGGCTTTGATTCAGCCAGCGCGGCACCTGATTCTTCAAAATACCGCTGCCTTGAACACCCTTGCCGGTCACCACCAAGACACAGCGCCGCCCCGCCACCCAAGCCCGTTGGATAAAGGCGGCCAACTCGCCATGGGCGATGTCTTGGCTGTGGCCGTGCAGATCAAGCGTGGCCTCGATCTCCATCTCTCCCCGCTTCATGCGGTCCGCCGAGCGGCGGTCCAGGCCGGGCGTATTGCCGTGACCCAGTTCCGCCTGACCGGCATGCATACGGGGCACCACGGCATGAGCAGAGGGGCGACGCGGCGGCGTGCCGGGCGGAGGAGGCGGCGAAGGAATAGCTTCGGGAGGAACCACATCGGGTTCATCGGGAAGAATCCGCCCCGGTAATGGCTGAGTATCCTTCACCACCGAACGCCAGATCCGCACCTCGTCGGCGCTGACACTGCGCCGTCGGGGCTGGCGCGGTTCCACCAACCGATTCCGACTCATGATCGTGGATGGTCGGGAGTCACCGCATCACGCGGCGGGTCGTCATCTATGGATTCCCAATGAGTCCGTGGAGCCTCGGGGTCAGTGGGGGGAGAAACAAATGATTCCGGCGGCAACACCGAATCCGCCAAAGGTGAAGACACCGGCTCGTCGTGAATCGGCTCGGGCTCATACACGGGCGCGGGCGCCACATCCACCGACCGAGCTGTCGGCACCGGAGCATTGGTCAGCTGTTCACGTCGCTGGGCTTCGCCTTCTCCCAGATTGCGGCGAATGAATTTACGCCAATCACCCTTGGGAGCCAGACACGGCGGCTCGTTACCACCCTTCACCACCATGGCGACGCCACCCATCTGCCACAGAGTCTGAAACTGCATGACATCATTAAGCATATAGGCCTGAGCCCGGAACTTCAGCCGCCAGGCCACATATTGCTTGCCGCCGAACACATGGGCCAAGGTGCACAGCGTCATGACCAAAATCCCGACCACCACATTGGTGGCCAGTAAGACGATCAACGCAAAGGTCATCAACCCGGTCAGCGGCAGCAAATGATCCCAGTGCTGATGCACGGGTGAGCCCTGAAAATCCAGAACACGGGGATCGGTGAAGACTTCAACCCGACCAGCAGTCACGGCTCCACGCAGCTGATCATGCAGCTGCTCGTCCTCGCGGTGCTTACGTTCACGCCACTCGGCCAGCAATTGGCTCATGGGCTTCGGGTCTTTCCAGTATGATCCATCCGTGAGCGAAGGATGGACAAGCGCGACCCACTTGGCAAGAGGCGGCGAGATCGTTTCGCGTTCAGACGCGAACGATCTAGCTTTGCCTAAAGCGGAAAAAGCTCCGCTTTTTCTGGGCTCAAGCGCCGTTCAGGCTAACGAGCGTGATTCAATGGGAATTGAAACACGCTCTATCTTTCCGCCATGCGGGGACTGCGGGCCTTGGGCAGCAGCAAGGCCAGACGGCCGGGGCTTTTCATCCGCCCCGCCTGTTCAAAAGCTGGTTCGCCCGCGCCCCAGAACACGTCACCGCGCACGGGGCCTTTAATGGCGGCTCCGGTATCTTGAGCCATCATCAAGCGACGCATGGGACGGCCTTTGGGGTCAAGCGTATCCAGCCAGACCGGCGCACCCAGCGGCAAAAACCGAGAATCCACCGCCATGGAACGTTCCGGCGTCAGTGCGACGCCTTCAGTTCCCAACGGCCCTTCTCCAGCATTGAATGCGTAAAAAATGTAGCGAGGATTTTTCACCATCAGCGAACGGGCTTCAACCGGATTGGCCTTCAACCAAGCCCGAATGGCGGGCATGGATGTATCGCCGCCAAGCTTGCCCGCATCCTTCAAAATCTTGCCGATGCCGAGAAATTTGTGACCATTGCTGCCCGCCACCCCCAGACGCAGCACCGTACCATCATCCAACCGGACTCGCCCCGATCCCTGAATCTGCATGATAGCGAAATCCACCGGATCATCAGTCCAGGCTAAAATTGGGGTCTTGGCCTCGATCGCACCGGATTCAATCTCGGCACGGGCAGGATAGGGAACCAGCTTCGCCCCCTCTAACCGCCCCACCAGCTGTTCAGGACCCAAGTCCGAACGGAACTTACCCAGATCGACCGTCACCAGATCGGCGGGCTTACCGTGAATGGGTGTGGTAAAGCGGCCTTGCCGCTGCCGTGCTCCCTTGATCTCGGGCTCGAAATAGCCAGTGAACAATCCATCAACCTTGCCATCATTGCTGATCTGCCACGGATTAAACCATGTCTCGAACATGGCCCGAGCCGCCCGATGATCTCCGGCCGGAACCCTGGCAGCGGCGGAACATGGTCCATACCAATCGGCGGCAGTCCCGCCGATGCCATCGAATCCGATAGAGCGGTCTACTGGAAGTTTAAGGATGCGATCACACGATTTGAGCATGGCTGGCAGCACGGCGGCGGCGGAATCCTCGGCCCAACCCGGCAACTGATCGAAACCCAACGGGGCCAGACTCAAACGATCCGGCCCTGTGGGGACTTCCGGCGGTTTTTCTACCGGGGCACAGGCACTAAGCAAAGCCAGTGCCAGGACAAACGGTCGAAACCCCTTCAATGGCTTATTCCTCGGGGGTTTGGGTCGCGGCTAAGACCCAATTGGGACTCGCCGACTTTGTATCACGGCGGAAGGTCCATAGATCGGTCACATCAATGACCCGATCTCGATTTCCCTCGACGACTTCACCGTCATGACTGACCAAAGCATTGACCTGCTCGCTGACGATTCGAAGGGTCAGATTGGCGAAGCTGCCATCCAGAACCGCCCCCACAGGCTCCACCGAGCGGATGGTGACCAATTCCGTGGTCAAGGTCTCACCATTCCGAAGACGGGCATCAATGGCATCAGCAAAATTCTGATACACATCGGCGGCGAGAAGCGGTTGCAGACTGGCCTTATCACCGGCGGCAAAAGCCCCCACGATCATCTCGAAAGCCGCTCGCGCCCCACCCAGAAAACCATCCAGGTCAAAGCGACGATCAGCGGCGCGGATAGCGGCCAAGCCGAGCCCAACCGATGATTCAGGGGCCGGTTCGGACACAGAGCGCCGAACCGTGGCCAAATCCACGACTTTCGATGCGTCAGGATCGGCCACCCATTGTTCCGGCGGACGCTCGGCCCCGGTGCGACGGCCAAGCACACTGCGCAGACGCAACACCAAAAAGGCGGCGACCATGGCGAAAAAAACGATGTCGAGAAAATGAAATCCGTCGTTCATTAAACATGCGTCCAGGGTAGGCTGATCAAGAGAACCATGTCATCAAGACATAAGGCGGGTTAGGAGAAAGAGCAAGCATGGGTTGGTTGATTGCAGTCGGTGTCATCGCACTTCCCGTGATGGAAATCATGGTTTGGATCAAGTCAGCCGAACTGATCGGAGTTTGGGGCACCATCTTGTTGTCCATCCTAGCCGTCTTGGTCGGAACTCGCCTGTTGCGTCAACAAGGCCTGGCCATGCTGTTGAACGCCCGTTCCCGCATGGAGCAAGGTGAACTGCCATTGCAAGCAGCCTTTGACGGATTATGTCTGGCCGCCGCTGGTTTCTTGTTGGTACTCCCCGGCTTCATCAGTGATGCCGTGGCGCTGATGCTCATGGTAGCACCCGTTCGCTCCGGCTTACGCCATTGGGTCGGAGCCCGGATGGTCGTGGTCCAAACCCAAACCCATACCCCAAATTCGGGGCCGGTCATCATTGATGGCGACTATATGGTGATCGAACCAACAGACCATATTGAACACCCAAAATCGTCAGGGAAACGCTTGGAGCCATAAGCGATCCGTGTTACCCCCCATTCTTCAAATAATTTGCCCGCGCGGGCGGACCGAACAGTCAGGAGGATCACATGAACGACACCCCGACACAGCAGGCCGATCAGCCACCGCTTCAGGTTAATGGCCAGTATATCAAGGACCTGTCCTTCGAGATTCCCGCCGCACCGCAGGTCTTTTTGGAACAGCAGAGTCAGAACCCGGATATTCCGATTCATGTGGACGTCAACGCCAACAGCTTGGCTCCCGGCCTGTTCGAAGTGGTTCTGCATCTGCGCATCGAAGCCAAGCTGCCGACCAAGCCGCTGTTTATCCTGGAACTGGATTATGCCGGGCTGTTCACCATCAACGTCCCGGAAGAACAGGTTCATCCGGTCTTGATGATCGAGTGCCCGCGACTGCTGTTCCCCTTCGCCCGCAACATCATCGCCGATCTGACCCGCGACGGCGGCTTCCCGCCGCTGATGATCCAGCCGCTGGATTTCGTCGCTCTCTATCGGGCGCGTATCGAGGAAATGGCTGCGTCTCAAGAAACTGCTGGCAACGCTTAATCCCGGAGCCAAATCGGGTTTTTAAGTTTCGCGATAAAATCGGCATGAGCCGCCGCCTCGTCCTCGGACGGGGCGTGTGGCCGTGCCGGCCGCGCCACTCGAACCACATTCAGAACAGATCCCGTCGCCCCGCCCGCCTTGGTCACACCCAATTCCAATCCGGGCTGACGTCCACCGATCAGCTGAAGATAAACTTCCGCCAGCAATTCCGCATCCAACAGCGCGCCATGATGCGTACGATGCGTATTATCGATCTCGAATCGGCGGCACAGCGCATCCAAATTGGCTTGAGCACCGGGAAACCGTTTGCGCGCCATGGCCACGGTATCAATGGAGCGGCTCATGGGGAGGGGCTGGAAGCCCAGCCGGGTCATTTCCGCATTGATGAACCGCATATCGAATTCAGCGTTATGAATCACCAGCGGCGCATCACCGATGAATTTCAGAAAATCAGAAACCACCTCGGTGAAAAGTGGCTTGTCCGACAAGAACTCGACAGACAGGCCATGCACCTTGAAAGCCTCGGCGGGCATATCACGCTCTGGATTGAGATAACGGTGAAACACCTCGCCGGTGGGCAAGTGATTGAACAGCTCGACACAGCCGATTTCCACCATGCGATGCCCGATCAGGGGATCAAAACCGGTGGTCTCAGTATCAAGCACGATCTCACGCATGGAACTGCAATCCTTAATTATACCGAAAGAATATGGGCTCCGCCCAGACCCGCAAAGGGCCGAGAGCGCGTTGACATTCAGCGCTTCCCCCTCCCTCGGCTTGCCGGGGGAGGGTTGGGGAGGGGGCATGGAAAACTCCATCGTCCGATAATGCGGCTAAGGCCCCCCTCCCGACCTCCCC
>JAYTWE010000430.1:0-1840 GCA_043744055.1 Magnetospirillum sp. | reverse complement strand
ATCGCCGAAGCCCGTGTCTATTACGGCGGTCGCGGCATGGTCAGCGACGTCACCCAGCCGCGTTATGGCCAGCAGATCTTCGACATCATCTTCCCATTCTGATCCTTATGATCTGAAATCCGACGGAGCAGAGGAGCGGAAAGCTCTTCTGCTCCGTATCTTTGAAAAGGACTGGGCATTTTCTGCCGGGTAATTCTCGCCGCCGTTATGGGATGCTATATATAAGGACGTCTTACATTTTACGGCTATGGGTCCCATGAAGCATCTCATCGCGCTGATCGCACTTTTCCTCGTCGCCGCTTCGGGCGTAGAGGCGCAGACTCAGGCCGTCCCCGCATCCAAGGATCAGATTCGCCTGACCTTCGCTCCGGTGGCCCGTCAGGTAGCCCCTGCCGTGGTCAATATCTATACCAAGCGGGTGATCCGCGCCGCCGTCTCTCCCATGCACGCCGATCCTTTGTTCCGTCGCTTCTTTGGCGATGTGCCCGGCATGACCCGTGATCGGGTGCAAAGTTCGTTAGGCTCGGGCGTGCTGGTGGGTTCGGATGGGACGGTGGTGACCAATCACCACGTCATTAAGGATGCCGACGAGGTCACGGTGGTTTTGTCCGATCGCCGCGAATTCGAAGCCCGCATCGTCGGTTCCGACGAGCGCTCCGATCTGGCGGTTATCAAGATCGAGTCCAAGGGCGAAGCTTTCCCCACTCTGGTCTTGGGCGATTCCGACAAGATCGAGGTGGGCGATATCGTGCTGGCCATCGGCAATCCCTTTGGTGTCGGTCAGACGGTGACCCAGGGCATTATCTCGGCCCTGGCCCGGACGAATGTGGGAGTCTCCGACTTCCGCTCCTTTATTCAGACCGATGCCGCTATCAATCCCGGTAATTCCGGTGGCGCCCTGGTGGATATGGAAGGTCGGCTGATCGGTATCAACACCGCTATCTTCTCTAAGGATGGCGGTTCCAACGGTATTGGCTTCGCCATTCCCACCGCCCTGGTGCGCAACGTGGTGACCAGCATCGCCAAGGGGGGCAAGGTGGTGCGGCCCTGGCTGGGGGTGGGAGGCCAGGCGGTGACCGCCGATTTGGCTCAGGCGTTGAAACTGCCCCGGCCGTTGGGCGTCCTCATCAATAGTGTCCACCGCGAATCTCCGGCGGCAAAGGCTGGATTGCAAAATGGCGATGTCATCATCGCGGTTCAGGGGCGCGAAGTGGATGACCCCGAGGGATTGCGCTTTCGATTGGCAACCCTTCCTGTGGGGGGAGAGGCGGTGCTGACCATTTTACGCTTGGGAGCCGAGCAACAGATCCGAGTCCGCTTGATCGCTCCGCCGGAAATTCCCGCCCGCGATCAGACTGAGTTGGCGGGCCGCCATCCGTTCAGCGGAGCCACGGTGGTCAATGTCAATCCGGCGCTAGCCGAGGAGATCGGCATCAATTCCGGTCAGAACGGAGTCTTCATTCTGGGGATTCGGCGTGGCTCGACGGCCAATCGGCTGGGGGTGCAGCCGGGTGACCTGATCTTGCGTATCAATGAAAAGCCGGTGACCAGCGTGGCCGAGGTCAAGGCGGCGGTCTCGGGCGAGCGTTCCCGCTGGAGTATCACCATCAACCGCGATGGCGAGACCATGACCCAGGTGTTCGGCGGGTGAGTCCGATGAACGCCTTTCGCGCCCGGCGTTTGAGGGGCAACGGACGGAGCGGAGCGACTAGGCCCGAGGGGCCGCGCGCCCCGTGGCGCGGCAGCCAAGCGAACGGAGTTCGCGCCCGGCGTTTGAGGGGCAACGGACGGAGCGGAGCGACTAGGCCCGAGGGGCCGCGCGCCCCGTGGCGCGGCAGCC
>JAYTWE010000429.1:0-6257 GCA_043744055.1 Magnetospirillum sp. | reverse complement strand
TGGGGACCGGTCTGGCGGTTCTGGGTGGCGTGATTTTTGTCTGGATGGCGCTGTCCCGTCTGCTCTCTCGCAAGGAGAGCGGCCATGAATAGTCGCTTTGCCGCTCTTGCCGTAATGTTGGCAAGTTTGATTTTGTTGGTGGGCTGGCTGGCGGGGCGTACTGGAAGCGATATCCTGCCCGCCGAATCCTATCTGGCTGTCGGGACAGACTTCCAGACCCGCTTCCAGGCTCAGACCGCCGCCTTTGGCACGGGTCAGAGCGTGGAGGCCGCCCCCATCGTCAGGCCGCCGCCCGGCGATGTCTATATGCGCGCGCGACGCTGGGAATTCAGCCCCGCCCTGGAACTCCAGCCGGGTCAGACCTATCGCCTTCATCTGCTGTCCGAGGATGTGGTCCATTCCGCCGCTATCGGCGATGCCGAGGTTCTGCTGGAGCCTGGTACGGTCAAGGTGGTGACTCTGGCGGCTTTGAAAACGGGCCGTATCCGCATTCAGTGCGGCGAGTATTGCGGCCTCAGCCATACCAAGATGATCGGCAGTATCGACGTTTTACCGTAACCATAATGGTGTTGGGGGCGAACTCCCTTCAGATGAACTCTGATGGAGAGGGCGGTGATGGATTGCACCATCGCGGTTTCCACGTCATGGTCGGTCCCGATCAACCGAAGGGATGAGCGAGCGGTGACCAGTGTGGATGACGGCAAGGTTGAAGATGCCTGGGGTTCACTGATGCGCGCTGCCCAGGATGGCGACAGCCGGGCCTATGGTCAGCTTTTGTCCGAGATCACGCCGGTGCTGCGGCGGGTTGTTCGTGGCCGTTGGGTTGGCTCTGGCGCGGCTGATGCCGAGGATGTCGTACAAGACGCGCTGCTATCGCTGCATTCGGTGCGTCACACCTATGATCCTGCGCGGCCATTTTTGCCTTGGTTGCTGGCCATTGCCCAATTCCGTATCAAGGACGCAATCCGTAAATCGTCTCGGCGGGGTGTTCATGAACGCGGGGAATCCAGCCTGGAATACGGTCTTCCTGATGTGGCAGCCGAAGACCGGGAAGAGATCCCTGGTGATCCGCAAGAGTTGGCCCGTGCCCTGGCCGACTTGCCCGAAGGTCAACGTCGGGCGGTGCAGATGTTGAAATTGGAAGAATGTTCGCTGAAAGAAGCCTCCATGGCCACCGGCATGACCACCGGGGCGCTGAAGGTTGCGGTGCATCGGGGGCTCAAGGCCCTTCGCGCCGCTTTGGCGGGAGAAAAGTAATGACCTCGACGCAAGAGCTCATCCACTCCTTATCCTCGAATGTTAAGCCGGTTCGCCGTCTGGCCTCTCCGGCCAAGCGGGCCTTAGGCTGGGTCGCCCTGTCGGTTCCGGCGGTGGTGGGCGTGGGCATGTTCATGGAGGCCGAGCCCATTGTCTCCGCAAGACTGGCGCAGATGAGCGTCCTGGTGACGCTGGGGGCCTGCATCGCCACCTCTCTTTGTGCGGTATTTGCCGCCATGATGTTGGGCGTTCCCGGTCGGTCGCGGGCGTGGATTTGGCTTCCGGTCCCCCCATTGTTGATCTGGTTGGGGAGTTTCGGTCGGCAATGCGTGCTGGAATGGCTTGGACTGGTGGATGGAGAGCTGCTTGCTGGCCCCCATCTCCATTGTTTGCCCGATATCGCCATGATGACCGCTATTCCCACCCTTGCCGTGGTGATTCTGGCCAGAGGCGGGGCTTGGTTCGAGCAACGACTTGTGCTGGCTCTGGGTGGGCTGGCAGCGGCGGCGTTGGCCAATGCGGCTCTCAGTCTTGTTCATCCCCAAGATGCCGGTCTGCTGGTCCTGATCGTCCAGCTTCTGGCCGTGGTTGGGTTGTCGCTGATTCTGGGGAGGGGGAGCGCCCGCGCGTCTTGACGGGCCTTGTTCCCGGTGGGAAGCTTATTTTCCCAACCGTAAGCGAGGTGATCCATGGCTGCCAAGAATTCCGAACAGGTTGCCAAGGCTCTGGGGCTGCGTCCTGACTTCCTTTGGGGGGTTTCCACCTCGGCATTCCAGGTAGAGGGCGCGGTTAAGGAGGACGGGCGCGGCCCCAGCATCTGGGATACCCGCTGTCGCCTCCAAGGCGGAGTGTGGACCGGCGCCAATGCCGATATCGCTTGCGATCACTATCACCGTTGGCCCGAAGACGTCGCGCTGATGAAGCAGATCGGCGTCGATGCCTATCGCTTCTCTTTAAGCTGGCCACGGTTGCTGCCGAGGGGACGCGGCGCGGCCAATGAAGCCGGGCTGGACTTCTATGACCGGCTGATTGACGGTCTGCTGGAAGCGGGTATCCAGCCTTGGGTCTGCTTGTATCATTGGGACCTTCCCCAGGCGCTGGACGATCTGGGGGGGTGGACCAACCGCGACAGCGCGGGATGGTTTGCCGATTACGCCGTTTTGGCGGCCAAACGGTACGGAGACCGGGTCAAGCACTGGGCCACGTTCAACGAATTCTCGGTCTTCACCATGTTCGGCTATGCCATTGATTGGGCCGCGCCGGGGGTGACTGACCGCTCTGCCCATATGCGGGCGATCCATCATGTCAATCTGGCCCATGGAGCGGGAGTGGATGTGCTGCGCGATCATGTGCCCGGAATCTCCATCGGGGCGATTCATAATCGCCAGATCGTACGGCCTGAAGGTGGGTTGGACGAGAACATGGCGGCGGTGGAATTGCTGAACGCCCATTGGAATCTGGTCTTCGCCGATCCTCAGCATCTGGGCCACTACCCCGCCATCGTCATCAATGACATGGAGCCCCATGTGAAAGCGGGGGACATGGCGCGCATCTGCCGTCCCACCGATTGGATCGGGCTGAACCATTACGGCCCCATTTATGCCAAGGCCGATCCTTCGACGACCTGGGGTTATGGCTGGGGGAGCCCGCCAGAATCCGCCAATCACCCGGACGTGGGCTGGCCCATTTTTCCCGAAGTGTTTAAGGATGAGCTGCTGGAACTGACCCGGCGCTACAAGATGCCCATCTACGTCACCGAGAACGGCTGTGGCGGCGGGGCGGGCAGCGATACTCCCGACGAGAATGGCGAGGTCAAGGATACCCACCGCATCGCTTATTTCCGCGAATACACCAAGGCCATGCGGGATGCCGTGGCTGAGGGGGCTGATTTGCGCGGCTATTTCGTCTGGGCGCTGTTGGATAATTTCGAGTGGGGCTCTGGCTACGGCCCCCGCTTCGGTCTGCTGCACGTGGATTTCGAAACTCAGAAGCGGACGCTGAAGAATTCTGGCAAATGGTATCGCGGCTTTATTCGGGGCGAGCATATGGGGGAGTAGCGAGGGGGCGGACTACGATATTTTGATATCTTCCGTATATATCACCCGATTGCGCCCGGCGGCCTTGGCGGCGTAAAGGGCATGGTCGGCTGCCTCGACCAACACCAGATGCCTCAGGTCATCGCTTGGAATTATCGAGGCAACGCCGATACTGACGGTCACAATACTGGCCGTATTCGAGCTTTGATGAGCAATTGCCTCCTCCATCATCAGCCGGCGGATGGTTTCGGCGATGGCGATGCTGCCCTCATGTCCACTGTCGGGCATGATGCAGGCGAATTCCTCGCCGCCATACCGTGCGACGGAATCACCCGGACGGCCCAATGCGGCTCTTAGGACGCGAGCAACCCGGCGAATGCATTCATCCCCAAGGACGTGACCGTAATGGTCGTTGTAAAGCTTGAAATGGTCGATATCCACCAGGAGAAGTGACAAGAACAGGCCGCTTCGGCCACAGCGCCGCCATTCCCGGTTCATGATCTCGTCAAAACCGCGACGATTGGTCAATCCGCTGAGCTGGTCCGTGACCGCCTCTTCGGCCAATACAACCTGACTGGCGACAAGTTTGGATTCCGCTACGTCGCGAGCCTGGACGAACACAGCGAAGGCACGTCCGATCTCGGAGATTTCATCATTGCCATCCGTTGGAATGGGCGGACGTTCACCACCCACATGGGCGACCATCGTTATGGCTAAGTGATCCAATCGCCGTGCCACGCGGCGATTGATAAAGCGGATCACCACAGCCATGGTCACAGTGGAGGCGAGGCCAAAGGCCAGCACTATGGCCAATGTGATATTGGCCGCATTGGAGTGGCGCTCCATGGCGGCCCGAGCATCATCCCTGCGGTCGAGATAGTAGTTGAATGTGGCGCCATTTATTTTCTGAGATGACTTCCTGATGTCGCGCAACAAAGCCAAAGTGATGCGCGGGGTATTCATCAGAGCAGGGCGGATCGCGATCATCCGCTTGGCAATGTCTTCGACTCCATGCAGTGGCGCCAGCAAGGCATGGTTGGTGGGGAGGGTCTCCATGGAGGCTTGCAGCCGGGTCAGGTTCTCGTCGAGGGATTTGGCCAGCCGCAATTGCTGACCTGCCGGGCGGGTAACGATACTTCCCGATATATCGGTCAAGACCGCCAGGGCAAGATTGACGGTCTGTGGCTGCTCATCATGGCGTCGCAAGACAGCCATAACTTTATGGAGGTCTTCGACGATGGCGTCGATTTCAACGCGCAGGCTTTCTTCTGCCCGTAAGGACGCATCAAGATTTCCGATGCCTTCGAGATATGGAGTCTGAAGGGCGCCGACCGATTCCGAGATGTCTACTGGTCCGGGATTTCTGGCTTGCAACTCCGTCAGCTTGTCACGAAAGATCGCTATTTGGGGGGTGTCGAGCAGGGATTGTTCCGAGTTGCTTTTATCAATCCCAAAGGCTCGGTCAAGAATCTGGGCGTTGAGGGTTTCCGCTTCCCGCGCTAAGTCCGCAGCGATCATGACACGGTTGAAGTCAGTCAGAAAAATGGAATTGAAATCAGTATTCTGGCGCATCAATAAAAATGCCAGTACGGACATGGCAATGACGAATCCGATAAACACCATTGTCACTGCGGCAATCAGCGCACTGCTGATTCTTGTCTTCGATGGTTTCATCTGAATAATGGGGCGTAGAGAAGCCCCCCCTCCGACCAGGGGCGGTTCGGCCCACGATCCATACCGATGGGGGTGTTCGGTCCGAAGTGACGATTAAAGACTTCGCCATAGTTGCCGACGGCTTTGATGGCGCGAAAGGCCCATTCGGGGTCCAGGCCAAGCATATGGCCGATCTGGGCATTGGCTCCCAACAGGTTCTCGACTTCGGGGGAATTGCCGACTCTTCGTATCTCTTCCACATTCATTTGGGTTATCCCGGCCTCTTCGGCGAGGATGAGGGCGTGAACCACCGAACGGACAATTCGATCCCATTGGGGGTCGTCATTGCGAATCATGGGGCCGATGGGTTCCCGTGACAGGGTCAGCGGCAGGATATCGTAGCGGTCAGTTCTGTCAGCCCGAGAGGCGCGGTTGGTGGCAAGATTGATACGATCCGCCGTATAGGCATCGCAGTTCCCTCGGAAGAAGGCGTCGCCATTGGCGAAAACGATTTTGGTGTTAAGCCTGTTCCGCTCGATAACATTTCGGATGGTTGTGTGGGTGGTGGTGTTCTCGGTGACGCAGACCGACTTACCGTTAAGGTCGGTCAGCGACTTGATATTGGACTGATGGCGGACCATCAATCCCTGCCCGTCGAACAGGTAGATCGCGGGAAAGGAGATGCCGTAGGTGCTTTCCCGTCCCAGTGTCCAGGTGGAACTGTACATCACCGCATCGGTCTTGCGTTCGGTGAGCGAGGTGAAGCGGGTCTTTGAATTGACCTCGATAAAGGTCACCGTTTCTGGATTTCCCAATACGGCGGTCGCCAAGGCCCGGCAGAAATCCACATAAAATCCCTCCCAACGGCCAGCGGGGCTGATCGCGCTTCGACCGGGATCGTCGGGATACACACCGCATCGCAGATCACCTCGTCCTTGGACGTCATGCAATGTTGAGGCGTAACAATCAGAGGCTGTTGCTATGGTCCATGCAACACAGATCACAGCAATTAGAAATGAACGGATTCGGATCGGCCTATCTTGGGTTTGTGTCTCTCCCAAAACAATTCTCCGATTGGATGTCGTCTGTGGAATTCAAAAGGCCAATACTTCTTAAGTATGCCACCTCGACGGCTCTTACCAGGGGAAAAAGGTGGCAGACAGGGATAATACCTCCCGTCGCAACGCTTTCACAATCGCCGCCAAGGCGACTTCAGGGCAACGAACTCAGGTGAACAGAAAATTAACAGCGACACGGACCACGCCATTTTGAACGCTAAGGCCACCGCCAATAGCCGTCATGCGCGGGCTT
>JAYTWE010000428.1:0-2734 GCA_043744055.1 Magnetospirillum sp. | reverse complement strand
AAGCCCGCGCATGACGGCTATTGGCGGTGGCCTTAGCGTTCAAAATGGCGTGGTCCGTGTCGCTGTTAATTTTCTGTTCACCTGAGTTCGTTGCCCTGACGCAGATCTACGGGGCCGCTCGCTTGGAATCTTGAAATCCGCCTATTGACGCACTTGCTCTATCGCAGTCAAGAAATCAGCCAGAAGCAAATTCCCCTCCTCACCATACGTCCTGGCGATGAAGTCCCTCATAGGAGCCTGAGCCACATTGCGGAAGGCCGTCAGCTCATCTTCCGATGGGCGATATATTCGGACAGAAGGAAGGAGCACCGAAAACGTCGCGGCGGAATAATTGCCAGCCTGAGCCCGGCTGGCGCGAATACCCTCGGCCACGGCATCGGCGACAATCCGCCGTTGCGATTCATTCAGCCCGACCATGAAGTCCTGATTCGCGGTCCACAAGAACGGCGCATACATATGATTGGTCAGCGTCATGTACTTTTGCACGGCATGCAGCCGGCCATAGCGGGTGGTTTGAATAGGATTCATCTGTCCATCGGCCATACCTGACTGCAGCGCATCAAATACCCGGCTCCAGGCGATAGCGACCGGCTCTCCCCCCAGGCTATGGACAAAGAGCTGATGAGATTCAACCTTCATGGTCCTGATTCGAAGCCCCGCCATATCACTTGGTCTTCGCACCGGTCGCCGCGAGTTGGTGATGACGAACAACCCGCCGGTATCGCCAAACCCCAAGATCGCCACCCCGGCCTTAGCCTCGATGTCAGCACGCAGACGCTGGCCAAAGGGGCCATCAAGGACGGCATAGGCCTCTTCAGCGCGGCGGTAGGCAAACGGATAATCCATCACCCCGATAAGTGGATAAAGGGAAGCGATGCCCCCGACTGAACAGATGGCCATCTGAATAACGCCCTTACGCACCAATCCCACGGCCTTGGCGTCGACGCCCAGTTGGTTCTCGGGGAAGATCTCGACCCTCAGCGTATGATCGCTTGCCGCCTCCACCCGCTCCTTGAAGGTGACCGCCATCGCCGCCGTCGGGTTATCGCTGCGGTCATTGTTGTTGGAGTGGGCCAAGAAGATAACGGTCTCGGCCGCCGTTACCGTTTCGGGAATAACCAGGGCCAGAGCCACCGACAAGAACAAGATTGCGCGCATGGCTGCCGCCTTACTTCTGATCATAGTGTTGGGCGCCGTCCCAATCGGGAGGCGGCGGAACGGCCAAATGATCGGCGCAGCGCTGGACATAGACCTGCGCCGCGCCGTCATCGGGATGGGCATCAAGAAAGCTCTGAAACCGCGCCTGAGCGTTGCGCCAGTCACGGGCGTCGTAGTGATCCATGCCAAAATCCCAAGCGCGACAGCGGGCCTGATCCTCGGCGCTGGCAAGATGAGGAGCATGGGGAGCCAACTCCCCCACCAACTCGTAAATATCGAACGGTACCGAGACCCCCGACGGCACCACACGATCAATTCGGCGAAACAAGAAATGAGGATGAGCAATCTGCCACACCGCTTCGCTCACCAACATCTGAGTTCCGTACAGCTTGTTCAATCCTTCCAGCCGTGCGGCCAGATTGACCGCCGCCCCCAGTACGGTGAACTGCATCCGGTCCTCAGAGCCGATATTACCAACCATCATCTGTCCACAATGCAGACCAAAGCGGGTATAGAGCGGCATTGCCTCCTGATCGATCCGACCGCTGACCGCGTGACAAGCCAACATGGCGCGGCAGGCGTTAACAACGTGATCAGGATCAGGCACCGGCGCATTCCAAATCGCCATGATGGCGTCACCGATGAATTTGTCGATGATCCCATGGTTACGGTGGATGGCGGCGGACATTTCCTCGAAATACACCGAAAGATTGATCGAGACATCTTCCGGTCGCAACGCCTCGCAATTGCGGGTGAAATCCTTAATATCGCTGAACATGACCGTCAAAAACTGACGCTCTCCCCCGATCTTGGTCGAGACTCCGGCGGTGACGATGTTGCGCACCAGCGCCTTAGGCACATAGGCGCCGAAGCTGCGCAGACTTTGCTTCATCGAGTCCATGGCATGTGCCAGCTCATTGATCTCGGTGATGTGAGAGGAAATGGACATCTCGCCATCCAGATCAAACTCGCGGATACGTTCGGTTTCTCGGATGATAAGGGATAGCGGCTTGGTCAGCAGGTGTGACAGCCACAAAATAGCCACAACGGAAAAGAAGATCACCACCCCGCCCACCGCCAAGAAACGCAGCGAAAGACGTCGGAGAGGGCCGATAAACTCGTCCTCTTGCACGACAACACCGATCATCCATCGCTTGCGAAACTGTTCGGGGAACGGAGCGAAGTTGATTCGGTACACCATCCCATCGCCGCCCAGCGGAGCAGAAAAGGCATCCCCGGCGCCGCCTTCACGTCGCCGGACGGCATCGGCGACGATGGGATCTGCCACATCGCGAGCCTGCAGCAATTCCAGCGTTTTACCGTTCCGACGCAATCCCATATCCGGCTGGGGATGAGCAATCAGGTGCCCCTCAGCATCCAAAATAAAGACCCTGCCTTGCTGACCGATCTTCTTTTGATCAAGAAAGCGAGATAGATGCGCCAGGGTGATGTTGGCGCCCACAGCCCCGATCGCCACTCCGTCATCGCTTTCAACCCGCCGCGATAATGTTACTCCCGCCTTGCCCGAACTGGCGAAGGGGTAGACGTCGGAAATCACGGTGCCGGTAAAAGCCCA
>JAYTWE010000427.1:0-1835 GCA_043744055.1 Magnetospirillum sp. | reverse complement strand
ATGGCCTTCATCGGCGAAGTCACTGGACCTGATGGCGTCAAGGAAACCCTGGGAGTCGTCAGAACCGTCACTGATCCCGACAATGAAAAGGCCGAATTCGCCATCGTGGTCCGCTCGGATCTCAAAGGTTCCGGCCTCGGCAAGCGTCTGCTGGTCAAGATGATCGAGTATTGCCGTTCACGCGGAACTGACTCCATCGCCGGACAAGTCCTGCGGGACAATCCCCGTATGCTCACCTTCGTCAAGCATCTGGGCTTCGTCCCCATGCGGACCATCGACGGCGACATTGTCGAAGTGGAACTGGATCTGCATAAGGAGCCGCCAACCGGCCCCGACCCGACGGCCTGAACCGGCTTGGACCCCAGCATTCTGTAAGTGTTGCCCAAAGTGATGACTTGCCTCAAGATGATGCAAGCGCTCAGAAGAGCGTGGTTACACTGTGAGCGAGTGGGGACCGGACCGAAATGTCGTTACCAACAATCATCGGTTTCTCGCTGAGCCTTTTGCTGCTCATCGGTTCGATCCTCGAACTCACCACCAATTTCAAGATATTCCTTCATCTCAGCGGCATTCTGATGGTGGTCGGCGGCACCCTGGCGGCAACGCTGGTGGCCTACGAAGCCCGCTACGTCAAGATGTCCCTGGGCAAGCTGAAGTCGGTATTCTCCTCGGCCAAGGTCACCCGCGAGATGCTGACCAACGAGGTGGCTCGTATCATCCGTTGGTCCTATATGCTGCAGAAGAGCGGGATTCAGGCCCTGGAAAGCGACGCCAAAAGCATCAAGGGTCAAGACGCCTTTCTTGCTTACGGCGTCGGGCTGGTGATCTCGGGCTATACCGGCCCGGAAGTCCGCCACATGCTGGAAAACCAGATCGAGACTACATTCCAACGCAACACCGTGCCGGTGGAAATCCTCAAATACATGGCGAGCAACGCGCCTGCCTTCGGCATGATGGCGACCCTGATCGGTCTGGTGGTCATGATGGACAATATGGGTAGCGACCCCTCCAAGCTTGGCGCAGGCATGGCTGTGGGGCTTCTGGGAACCCTCTATGGTGTTCTGTTCGCCCGGCTGGCCATCATGCCCGCCGCCGAAAAAGTCCATCAGCGCGAAGCCATCGTCCGCTTCCGCAATCTCTTGGTGGCGGAAGGACTGGCCCTGCTGGCCGAGCGCCGTAGCCCCCGCTTTATTCAAGACGGCATGAACAGCTTCCTCGACCCCGGCATTCACTTCGATATCGACAAGGCACCGAAGAAGTAAAGGGTTCGGACATGAGCAAATTCCACAAGGAAAACAAAGAAGCGTCTGAAGACTGGCTGCTCTCCTATGCGGATATGATTACCCTTCTGATGGCCTTCTTCATCGTTTTGCTCTCTATGTCCAAGATCGACACCGCCAAATACGAAGAAGTCCAGGCTGGCATGGCCAAGGATGTGGGAAACCGTGAAGTCACCAAGCCCCTGCAAGATCTGAAAAGCGAGCTGCTGGGCGAAGTGGTGGGAGCTGGCGTGGAAGATAGCGTCGATGTGGGAAAGGATGATCGCGGTATCGTTCTCAATCTTGCCAGCGGGGCCATGTTCAAACCGGGCTCGGCCGAAATCCGCCCGGAAATCCTACCACTGGCAAAGGAAATAGCAGGAACCCTGGGCCAGAAACGATTCCTGAATTATCAAGTGGAGATCCAAGGTCACACCGACGACACCCCGGTGCGTACCCAACAATTCCCCTCCAACTGGGATCTGTCGGCGGCCCGCGCCCTGGCTTCGCTTAAACTCCTGTCGGAACTGGGCATCAGCCAGTCACGCATGAAAATATCCGCCATGGCCGATACCG
>JAYTWE010000426.1:0-2094 GCA_043744055.1 Magnetospirillum sp. | reverse complement strand
ACTCGGTCTCCACATGAACCGAGTAAGGCAGCTCCTGGTACAAAGCCAAAAAGACCTTCTCACGGGTGATTTCCGCCGCCAGCAAACGCTGGGGCAGGTCGGAAACCTGATCCTCGGGGAACATCCAGTGTCCCGGAGATACCAGCTTTTCCAAATAAGCCATCAGATCGGCAACACCGGACCCGTTCAGGGCGCTAATCATGAACACGTTGGTGAAGATCCCGGCGGCATCCAGATCAGCGGTCAGGCCCAACAGCTTGTCGCGCTTGACCAGATCAACCTTGTTCAACACCAAGATGGCCTTACGATCAGCGGCCTTCAGCCGAGCAACGATAGCGCGGGCATCATCGTCATAACCGCGATGGGCGTCGATCATCAGGCAGACATGGTCAGCATCGGCGGCGCCATTCCAGGCGGCGGCGACCATGGCGCGTTCCAGGCGCTTCTTCGGCGCGAAAATACCGGGCGTATCCACCAAAATAATCTGAGCCGTACCCGCCATGACGATGCCCAGCACCCGGAACCGGGTTGTCTGCACCTTGGGCGACACGATGGACACCTTGGTTCCCACCAGGGAGTTGACCAAGGTGGACTTCCCGGCATTGGGGGCTCCCACCACGGCAACAAAGCCACAACGCTGGTCGGCTTCTGGAATCGAGCATTGCTCGGTCATATTCATTGTCCCTCAAACGCCGGGCGCATGCATCCGCATGCTTGGCTTGCCTTCGCTAAAGCTTCGGGGCGCTCAACGCGCCCGCGCTTCGCTGATGCTACGCTCATATTCATTGTCCCTCAAACGCCGGGCGCATGCATCCGCGCACCAAGCTCATGATTTCACTTTTTTCAACATAGCCGTCGCGGCTGCCTGTTCGGCAACTCGCTTGGACGGGCCGCGCCCATGGGCAGACCCAATATCTTCGACTTCGACTTTTATCAGAAAGACCGGATCGTGCGGAGGTCCTTCCGAGCCCGCCACGCTGTACGCGGGGAGATTCTTACCCAGGCCTTGCGCCCATTCCTGCAACTCTGTCTTGGCATCCTTGGGCGGAGTCGCCTCTTCATCCATCAAGGCTTGCCAGCGCCCTTGCACAAAACGAGCAGCGATCTCGAAGCCAGCATCAGCGTAAAGCGCTCCGATCAAAGCCTCGCAGGCATCGGCCAGAATACCAAGATTGGCGCGTCCTCCCGCATCCACGTCACCCTTGGCCATGGCAAGCTTCTTATCCAGACCGATGGATAAAGCCACCCGAGCCACAGCTTCACGCCGCACCAAAGCGGTAAAGCGCCGAGCCAGAGCCCCTTCGGCTTCATTGGGAAAGGACTGGAACAGCATATCCGCCACCACCAGCCCTAAAACCCGATCACCCAGGAACTCCAGCCTCTCATAAGGAGCCGACTGCTTTTGACGACGCCCCTGGAGGATGCTGGGATGAGTCAACGCCTGAGCCAGCAATTCAGGCCGGGCAAAACGATGCCCTAGAATTTCGTCCAGATCGTCGGCTCCCGCCACCTATTCGATCCCCTGGAACAGACGAGCATAGCGGATAGCCCAAGGCCAACGCCACACTTCCCACAGAGCGGCGCTGCCGTCGCTGGAGAAGAACAAAACATCCGCGCGGCCCACCAGATTTTCAGCGGGCACATAGCCGACCTCGGACAAGAACCGAGAATCCGCCGAATTATCGCGATTGTCACCCATCATGAAGTAGTGACCGGCGGGAACCTTGTATTCCTGGGTGTTATCGGCGGGGCCGTTATCGCCCAGAAATTCGATGATACGATGCTTCTTACCGTTGGGCAGGGTTTCCACATATTGCGCCGCACGGATGATATTACCGTCGCGATCGCGCTCGATGAAGTCCTCGACGCGCTTGCGGTCCACCGCCTCACCGTTGATGTGCAAAAGGCCGCCCTTGACCTGAATCCGGTCGCCGGGAAGACCCACCACCCGCTTGATATAGTCGATCTTGTTCTCGGTAGGCTTTTTGAACACGATCACGTCGCCCCGCTCCGGCACCTTCTCGAAGATGCGGCCGCCACTGGGTCCGATGCCGAACGGCATGGAATAGCGCGAATAGCCATAGGCGAATTTGG
>JAYTWE010000425.1:0-2224 GCA_043744055.1 Magnetospirillum sp. | reverse complement strand
TATCAATCGCGACTATGCCGGTCAATGGCCCAATATCACCCGCAAGGGGGATGCGCCCGCCGATGCCGATGATTGGAAGGACAAGCCCAACAAGAAGGCCCATTTGTCCTCCAAGCCCGGTCACTGAAGTCTTGTTTCTCTCATCCGCCCTGCCGGAGAGCATTGACTCTCCGGCAGGGCGGGTTTTCGCTGTTCTTCACAGAGGCTCTTGTGCTATACAGGGCAAGTCCGCCGAATTGTGCCGACGGATAACTTTCGGCAAAAGGCCTCTGGGCGGCTACTCGCCCATCAAGATACAGCAGAAGTATAGCGGCCCGCCCGTAGAACATGGGCAGGTTGGAGTTGTGCGTTTCCATGGGAGCGCAAATGAAGACTCCATCGCCGTTATGAATGCTCATTCGCAGGGAACTCGAAAAGATGACGGTCGTTTCTTTCTCGCAGGGCGATTATGTGGTCTATCCCACCCACGGAGTCGGTCAGGTGGTCGCTGTCGAGACCCAAGAAATTGGTGGTATGAAGCTGCAGTTGTTTGTCATCACTTTTGACCGCGACCGCATGACATTGCGTGTTCCCGTCACCAAGGCGCAAAAATCCGGCTTGCGGAAGCTGTCTCCCACTTCTGTGATGGAGACGGCGTTGTCAACGTTGAAGGGCCGCGCCAAGGTTAAGCGGACCATGTGGAGCCGCCGCGCTCAGGAATACGAAGCCAAGATCAATTCCGGCGACCCGGTATCCATCGCTGAAGTGGTGCGTGATCTGCACCGCAACGCCAACCAGCCCGATCAGTCTTACAGCGAACGCCAGATTTACGAAGCGGCGCTGGAGCGTCTGGCCTCTGAATTGGCGGCGGTGGAGAGCATCGATACCCAGGCGGCCACCGAAAAACTCCAGGGTCTTCTGGAAGCGGCCTGATTATCCTCCATTGACGTTGCTGGCGACGACTGCGACCATGTCCGCCCGGCGGAAAAACCGAGCAGTGCCATGATCGCGGAAGCCGAAAGGTCATCCACAACTTCGACAGAGCCTAATATCTTCGCCACGTTGCGAGGCGGTCGCCGTATTTGGGCGGTCGCCGCCATTCGGGGCGAGCATGCCCGTCTGCGCGCCTTGCATGCCCGTCTGGCCGAAGAGTGCAAGCCCGGTGACCAGCTGGTCTATCTGGGTGACTATCTTGGCTATGGCTCGGCCGTGTTGGAAACCATCGATGAAATTCTGACATTTCGCCGTCGCTTCATCGCCAGGCCGGGGGTGGAGCTTGATGATGTGGTCTATCTGCGCGGCGCTCAGGAAGAAATGTGGCAGAAAATGCTGCAATTGCAGTTTGCGCCCAATCCCGCCGAAGTGCTGCGTTGGATGGTCGATCACGGGATCGGCCCCACCATCACCGCTTATGGCGGGAATGTGGATGAAGCGCTGATCTGCGTGAAGGAAGGTATCTTGGCCCTGACCCGCTGGACCGGTCAGCTGCGTCAGAACATGCGTGTTTATGATGGCCATACCACTTTGATGAGTGTGTTGAAGCACGCCGCCTTCACGGATGATAATCTTTTGCTGTTCACCCATGCGGGTCTTGATCCGACACGTCCTCTTTCCGCCCAGATGGATGCCTTTTGGTGGGGATCGGGCGATTTCGCCGATCTGGCCGAGCCTTATGGCGGATTCAAGCTGGTGGTGCGCGGCTCTGACCGCCGCCATCGCGGCATTGTTCTGGGTCCCCATATTGCGACTTTGGATTCCGGGGCGGGTCAGGGCGGGGTGTTGACCGCCGCCTGTTTCGGCTCCGACGGTAATATCCTCCAGCTGCTTGAGGCTTAAGTCATGAGACATGCTCTTTATGGTGTCGCTTTCGCTGCGACAATGATGCTGGCTGCCCCGGTCCAGGCTCAAGGGGGGCTGATGGATATGGGCAAGGGGATGCTCAAGGATCAGGTTGAAAGCCGCGTGGGGGGAAGTGGAGCCGGAACGAGTGCCGGCACGTCGCTGGGGTCGGGATTGTCTGTTGGTGAGATCGGTTCCGGTCTGAAGGAGGCCTTGCGGCTTGCCGCTGACAAGGTAACCGGCCAGCTGGGCCGCGCCGATGGTTTCAACGCCGACCCGGCGATCCATATTCCCTTGCCGGAAAAGCTCCAGACCGTGAAGAAAGCTCTGGCCATGGCCGGTCAGTCGGCTCTGGTGGATGATCTGGAGCTGAAGCTCAATCGCGCAGCCGAGGACGCGACTCCTA
>JAYTWE010000424.1:0-2103 GCA_043744055.1 Magnetospirillum sp. | reverse complement strand
CTTTTGCATCCTGTCCGATGGCGAGGTCCAGGAGGGCTCCACCTGGGAGGCCACCCTGATGGCGTCGTCCCTGGGGGTCGACAATCTGGTGGCTTTTATCGACAACAACGACTTCCAGTCCCTGGGCCGCACCTCCGAGACCCATCCGTCTTTCTATCCGGTGGTGGAGAAGTTCCTGGCCTTCGGCTGGGAAGCGGTCGAGGTTCCCGGCCATGATACCGCCGCCATCGCCGATGCCGTGCGCAACCGCCAGGGTGGCAAGCCACTGATGGTCAATTGCCGCACCACCAAGGGTAAAGGCGTCTCCTATATGGAGGATGTGCCGATCTGGCACTATCGCTCGCCCAATGCGGACGAGTTCAAGCTCGCGCTTGCCGAAATCGAAGGGGCCTGACGCCATGCGCAATACCTTCTCGGAAACGCTCTACGAATGTGGCAAGGCCGACCCGTCCGTCTGCATCGTGGTGGCGGATATCTCGCCCGTCGGCTCCATGGTCAAATTCCGCGAGGAATGCCCGGGACGCTTCGTCAATGTGGGCGTGGCGGAACAGGTGATGATCGGCATGTGCGCCGGCATGGCGCTGAAAGGGCTTCAACCCTTCGCCTACACCATCGCCACCTTTTCGCTGTATCGGCCGTTTGAAATGGTCCGCGACGATCTGTGCTATCAAAATCTACCGGTGACCGTGGTCGGCATGGGGTCGGGCATCACCTATTCCACCTTGGGCGGCACCCATCACAGCATGGAAGACGTGGCTATTGCCTCGGCTCTGCCCAACATGCAAGTGATCGCCCCTTGCGACCCGCTGGAGACCATCGAGGCCACCCGCTATTGCGCCACCCAGAAGGTCGGTCCGGTCTATCTGAAACTGGGCAAGGCCGGAGAGCCCCGCGTCACCGAGACGGCAGTCGAGCCCTTCGTCATCGGCAAGATCCGCTATCTCCAAAAGGGCGGCGATATCTGCATCCTGACCTATGGCCCCATGATCGCCCAGGCCCTGGCCGTCACCCGGCAGCTGGAATCCGGCGGCGCCAGCGTCTCGGTGGTTTCGGTTCATACCTTGAAGCCACTGGACCGTGACGGTATCGCCAAGGCGTTGCGTAACCACAAACGAGTGGTGGTCATGGAGGAGAATATTCCCCATGGCGCTCTGGCCTCGCGGGTCAAGGAGATCGCCTGGGATACCAAAGCGCCCTGCGATCTCAAGACCTTCTCCCTGAAGGATGAATTCATCCACTGCTACGGCAGTCACGAGCAACTTCTCGACCAGCACGGTATTAGTGTCGATAGGGTGCTGGCGGCATTACGATAGACTAGGGCTGGTCATGATCACTCCCCCCCCTCCATTGGCTATCCGCGGCGGATCCCCGCTTCGAGCCGAGCCGATGCCGACTCGACGGGCTTTCGGTGACGAGGAGTTCGCCATGGTCGAGGAGGTTTTCCGCTATTATCGGGAGCGAAATCAGGACCCCGGCTATCAGGGTCATTTCGAGGGCCTATATTGTGATGCGTTCTGCCGCAGTATGGGCGGCGGCTACGCCGATGCCGTGGCGACAGGTACCGCAGCGGTCTATATCGCCCTAGCGGCGCTCGGACTTCCCCAGGGATCTGAGGTGGTGGTCTCGCCCATCACCGATCCCGGATCGGTCAATGCCATCATTCATGCGGGGCTGACTCCCAAGTTGATGGACAGTCGCCCCGGCAGCTACAATGTGGGGTCCGAACAAGTGGCAGCCCGAATCGGCCCCAATACTCGCGCGGTTCTCATTGTTCATAGCGCAGGCAAGGCCTGTGAAATTGACGCCGTTGTCGCGATCTGCCACGCGGCAGGAGTAAAGGTGGTGGAAGATTGCTCCCAGGCCCATCTGGCCCGATGGCAGGGGCAACCGGTGGGAACCTTTGGCGACATCGCCGCCTTTTCAACCATGTACCGCAAGGCCTCCATTACTGGGGCATCCGGCGGCGTTGTCTATACCCGGGATGAGACTCTGTTCCACCTAGCGCTAGCTCACGGGGACCGGGGCAAAGCACCCTGGCTCACGGACTTCGACGAGAAGAATCCCAGCCAGTTTCTCTTCCCCGCCCTAAACTTTCATACGGAT
>JAYTWE010000423.1:0-1732 GCA_043744055.1 Magnetospirillum sp. | reverse complement strand
CTAATTTCGGGGCCTTCGTGGATATCGGAGTGCATCAGGACGGCTTGGTCCATATCTCCTTGCTGGCCAATCGTTTCGTCAAGGACCCGCATGAGGTGGTCAAGCCCGGCGATCTGGTCAAGGTCAAGGTGCTGGAAGTCGATATCAAGAGGAAGCGTATCGGCTTGTCCATGCGGCTGGACGAACAGCCGGTTCCGGTTAAGCGTGACGAGCCTCGGCGCGAACAGACCTCCCGCCGCGATCCTCCGCGTATGAGCGCGCCCGCTCCCGATGTGGGAGACAACGCCTTTGCCGCCGCCTTCGCCAAGGCCAAGAAGAAGGGGTAGGGGGATAAGATGTTCGTGAAGATGCGGGTTCTTTGGGCGATCTTGCTGCTGGCTGCGTCACCGGCCCTGGCCCTGCCGGTGACCACGGCCGCCGGTAATCCCACCATCGTGGTGGGAATTATCGCCACAATGAGCGGGCCGGGCGCGGTGGCCGGACAGGATTCCGTCGATGGCTTTACCACCGGGCTGCGCCAGATGGGCGGACGTTTTGCCAATCAGGAGGTTCGGGTGGTGGTGGTGGATGATCGGGGCTCGCCCGATACCGCCATTCAAGTGACTCGCCGGTTGTTGGAGCGCGAGAAGGTCGATTTCGTTCTGACGGCGGTATCGCAGCCGTCCTTCGCCGCGATCATCAAGCCGCTGCTGGACTCTCGTTTGTTCGTCATCAATCTGGATGGGGCGCCCTCTGCCATGCTGGGAGCCGAGTGCAATCCTTCTCTGTTCCAGATGGGAGCGACGCCGGAGGCGGTGAACGAGGCCGCAGGGCAATACTTTGCCGCTGAGAAAATGCGCCGTGTGGTGGTGGTCGGACCCGATGCGCCAGCAACTGCCGGTGCCGTCAGCGCCATAAAACGGAATTGGACCGGCGAGATCGTCGATGTGCTGCGGGTCAAAACCGGTGCTTTGTTGTTCAAACCCGAACTGGCGCGCATACGGGAATTGGCCCCCGATATGGTTTATACCGTGGTGAGCGGCGGAATGGGGAGCGCCTTCGTGCGTGAGTACTCCTCCGCCGGACTGAAGGCCGATATTCCACTGCTTGGCACTTGGACGAGCTTTGAACGGCCCATGTTGCTGGGGATGGGAGAGCATGGATTGGAGGTGCTGAACATCGCGCCTTGGAGCCCTGACCTGGAGACTCCGCTTAACAAGCGAATGATAAATGATTTCGAATTGGAATATGGGCGTCCGACCACGTCATGGGTGGCGCAGGGTTACGATGCCGCCTTGCTGCTGGAATCGGCCATGAAAGCCACGTCGGGCCGAACCACTGACCGGGAGGCCGTGCGTCATGGATTGCGGCGGACGGAATTCGCGCCGGTGCGCGGGACTTTCCGCTTCGACACCAATCACGGTCCATCCATCAATTTGTATCTGCGCCGGGTGATCCGCGATGCCAAGGGGCGCTTTACCGAGGAATTGCGCGGTGTGGTCATCAAGGATTGGCATGGCCGCGATGTGGCTCAATGCCCCATGCGCTGGGTCGAGGAACCGCTGGTGCAGCCGGGCAAGCCGGGCGCTGCTCCGGCTCAATCTCCACGGCCAACACCCGTTCCTGGGGCCAAACCGCCAAAGAAGCCGGGGCAGTAGCTTCGAAAAAGGAAGCGAATGCCTTACCGCTTCGGTCTACCGACCGCGCTCGATCAGCTTTATCATGGTGTCCAGGGTCAGCGAGGCGAAGGTGG
>JAYTWE010000422.1:0-4692 GCA_043744055.1 Magnetospirillum sp. | reverse complement strand
AGTGCTCTCCCGCTGAGCTAATCGCCCATCTACATCTTCAGCCATCGGTTACCCGGTGGTCTGCTTTCGTGTGGCACCCGCTTTCACGAAGAGGCGCTTTATATGGCGGCGGCGCGGGCGTGTCAAGACGTTCAAAACATCAGCGTGTTCGGCTGTCGATCACCTGAATGGTGGCGGGGGGGATATAGGTCTCCATGCGGGCCAACAGGGTGGCGGGATCGCTTTCAACCATGGTCATGGCCCGGTGGCGGGGCTTGACGAATCCCTCGGCCGCCATGTGATCCAAGAAGGTGTGCAGGTGGCTGTAATAGCCAGCCACATCCAGGAAGCCCAGAGGCTTGGTGTGAAGGCCCAGCTGGCCCCAGGTCCAGATTTCGAACAGCTCTTCCAAGGTGCCGATGCCGCCAGCCATGGCGATGAAGCCATCCGATAATTCGGCCATCATGGCTTTGCGTTCATGCATGGTCGCGACCACTCGTAGGTCGGTCAGGTCCTGGTGTCCCACTTCCCAGCGCAGCAGGGCTTCGGGAATGATTCCAATGACCTTGCCGCCGGCTGCGAGTGTTGCGTCGGCCACGACGCCCATCAATCCCACCTTGCCGCCGCCATAGACCAGTTCTCGCCCGCTTTCGGCGATCAGGCGGCCCAGTGTGCGGGCAGACTCGGCATATTGCGGTTGGTTGCCCATGCTGGAGCCGCAAAAGACGCAGACACGGCGCAATTCAGTCCCCTTTGATGATCCGATTGAAGTCTTTGATTGCTGCTGCCGGGCCGTGGGGATGGGTCCAGATTCCGGCCGAGACTGCCAGGAAGTCGGCGCCAGCCTCCACCAGCGGGCGGCAATTATCGGTGGTGATACCGCCGATGGCGACGCAGGGGATGGTGAACAGGGCGCTCCACCAATGCAGCAGATCCAGATCGGCTTGGGATTCCACCACTTTGGTCTCGGTGGGGAAGAAGGCTCCGAAGGCGACGTAATCGGCGCCTTGCTCCCCGGCTTCCATGGCGAGGTGGCGGGAATCATGACAGGTCACCCCGACGATGCCGTTGGGGCCGATGGCCTTGCGGGCCTCGTCGTAGCTGCCGTCTTGCTGTCCGATATGAACGCCGTCGCAGCCGGTCTCGAAGGCGAGGTCGGGGCGGTCGTTCAGCAGCACCGCGACGCCGCGCCGTTGGGCGGCGGGGCGTAAAATATCCACCACTCGGGCCAGCGAATCGTTGTCCAGGTCCTTCAGGCGAATCTGGAGACAGGCCACGTCGCCCGCGTCCAGGGCCTCGGACAGGGTATCAACCCACTGGAACGGAGCCTCGATACGAGGCGGGGTGATGAGATAAAGGCGGCAGGGCTCTTTGGAAATGGTGGGCCTCACACGATGCGGGGGTCAGAGATTCCCCTGTTGAACCATGATGGCGTCCCTGGCGCAACACCTGCCTTGAAAGGATCACAATTCGACCTTAGTGCCGCCACGAGCGGGAGCGACATTAGGCCTTACCGAACGGCGACTTGCCACACACGAAACATTTGACATTGCGTCGGCGGCACCGATCTTCGGGACGAGACTTAAAGGATAAGGACTACTTCCATGCGCGCTCCCCGTTTCTTCGTCACCGCTCTTATGGCCGCATCGCTTTTGCCCTTCGCGGCATTGGCCCAGGGCAATACGCCGACGGCTGGCACTGTCGCTGCTCCCGCCGCGGTTGGCGCGGTGAACCAGGCCAGCGGGTCCACCCCTTCCGCCAGCATGCAGAAGGCCGAGGCCGGTAAAGCTGTAAAGGCCGAGAAGTCAACGGCGACCAAGACCGCCAAGGCTCATAAAGCCAAGCAGGTCGCCGCCACTCCGGCTACTCCTGTGGCCCCAGCCACCCCGGCTGTCACGACTGCTCCGGTGGCTAAGTAACCGGTTCATTCGCAGCAAGCACTTTGCCTCCCAGGGCCGTCGCGATCTCTCCGACGGCCCTGAGTGTTTCCGGGGAAGCATCCAGGCGGATCATCTTAATTCCAACCCGTAGCGCTTCCATTGCGTGACCAGGGGCCGTGCCGCAATCGAGGACACAATCGAAGTCCTGATCGGGGTTTTCAGAGCGCAGCAGGTCGGTCAGTGCTCGCCACCAGCCGATTCCCTGCCAGCCAGCGGCGGCGGAGGGGCTGATCAAGACCGCCCGCTGGCCTGAATGGCGTGCTTGCTCTAAAACAGCACGGCCTGTTTCGATAGAGTCGATTTCCATTTAGGGCTTCACATGAATCGGGCGGCCAGGGCTGGTGAAGGCCACAGATTGGGTGCCAAAGAAATAGGCGTTCACCGATTCAATGATGGGTGGGTTGACTGGTTTGTCCGATGCCCACTCCACCACGAAATTGGCGCCGCTGCCGCCGCTTTTGTCGCGATGTTCGATGAAGTATTCCGTCGACCCCATGGTGCCCAGGGTCATTGGCTTGGCGACGTATTCCCGCAGCACTTTGCCATCGGTATCGTAATAGCGGGCTGACATCACGGTGATGGTCTGGGCCGGATCAGTGTTGCGAATACTCAGCATGGTCGATAACAGCAAAGCCATGGGTTGCCCTTGGCTGTCCAGATTACCGTGGGAGATATGGGAGTAGACCGGCACATAGACGCTTTGCCCCTTGGTGCGGGGGAAAGCGTCTTGGGCGCTGGTCGGCTGGGCGAAGCAAAAAGGCAGCAGCAGGGCGGCGGCAAAGCGGGTAGGGCGCATGAAACGATCCCTCGAATCAGGAGACGGAACAGCAAGATTATAGCACACATCGCAGGTGCGTTGACTCACCGCTCCTTCGGCCATACCCTTGGCTTTGTATGAATCTGCCGGGGAATTGGGCGTGGATCAACGTCATAGCAACAGTTTGCATCGAACCGAGGAGGCTATGCGCCGTCTCGGCAGCGCTATCGACCGACTGGAAAGTGCCTCGGCACGGGTGGGGGCGGGGGATCTTCTTCTTGCTGGCGAGCTTCGCGGCGCCCATGACGACTATGCCAGATTGGAGGAAACCACCCGTATGGTTTCAACTCGGCTGGACAGCGCCATCGATCGCCTCCGCGATCTGTTGGAGGAATAGAGCTTGGCCGTCGTCAATATCACCATCAACGGCCGGGTCTATGACATCGCTTGCGATGATACCCAGGTTTCCCGCGTTCAGGCGTTGGGACACGAGGTGGATGGGCATGCTCAACATCTTCTCTCCACCGTGGGCAATGTCAGCGATTCCCGCCTTTTGGTCATGGTCGGTCTGCTGTTGGCCGATGAATTGTCGGAAGCCCGCGATCAACTGAGCAAGCTGGGCGCGGAGGTTGCTGCCGCTGCCGAGGGCGACGCCCGCCTTGCCAAGCTGATGGATTCCCTGGCCCAGCGTATCGAGGGCATTGCTACCCGGCTGGAAAGAGCCTAGGCTTCCAGGTCGGAGCGGTTTGCTGCGCGGCGCGTCAGGTTGCACATGTCCCTGGGGCCAATAGATACCTCTCGGGGGCTGTCCCTGCCGGAGCCTTGGTTCCGATACATGGCTCCCACCTGCACAAGCAGGCCACGGAGGACCCGCAAGCCAACGGTCGAGGCGGCGCCGCTCCGGCACTTTTCATGACAGACATCATCGTGCCCCCCACCGATCTCAAGATGGTTCTGCGCGTCCAAGCCTCTCAGGCTCGGGCCGTGGCGGCTGGGCAATTTGGGGCTGGTGCCGCCGAACAGCTTGCGGGCTTGGCCGATGGGCTGGGCATTGCCGCTGGCGCCGTGGTGGCGGGATATTGGCCGCTGGGTGACGAGATCGACCCACGTCCTCTGATGGCGGCTTTGGCCGCTTCGGGGCGGGGGCTGGCTCTGCCGGTGGTGATCGGGCGAGGATTGCCGCTGGAGTTTCGCTTGTGGTATCCGGGAGACCCGTTGGAAAAAGGGGGGCACGGCACCCGTCATCCCTTTGCCACCGCCCATACGGTATGGCCAGATGTTGTTTTAGTCCCTCTGCTGGCCTTCGATGCAAAGGGTTTCCGCCTAGGCTATGGTGGCGGCTATTATGATCGGACTCTGGCGCAGTTGCGTCATGATGGGACGGTGCTTGCAATTGGATTGGCCTATTCCGTCCAGCAGGTGGATGCGGTACCCGCCGAGGCTTGGGACCAAAAATTGGACAAGATCGCGACCGAGACAGGCGTGATCGCCGTGGAGCAGGCATGAAACTTCTTTTTATGGGCGATGTGGTCGGCCGGTCTGGCAGAGATGTGGTGATTGAACGTTTGCCGGAGATCAAGGCGCGGCTTTCGCCCGATTTCATTGTGGCCAATTGCGAGAATGCCGCTCATGGCTTTGGGATTACTCCAAAAATCTGCGATGACTTTCTGGCTGCCGGTATTGATGTGGTGACCTTGGGCAATCACACCTGGGATCAGCGTGAGATCATGTCCTATCTGGACGGAGAGCCGCGTTTGTTGCGTCCGGCCAATTATCCTTCGGGGACACCCGGTCGGGGCGTTGGGATCTATGCCGCTCCGCGTGGGCGCAAGATCATGGTGATTCAGGTCATGGGGCGTCTATTCATGGACCCTTTGGACTGTCCTTTCGCGTCGGTGGAGAAGGAATTGGCCAAGGTCCGGCTTGGGGCCGGTGGCGTCGATGCCATCATCCTTGATATCCATGCCGAGGCATCCAGTGAAAAGATGGCCATGGCACATGCCATGTCGGGACGGA
>JAYTWE010000421.1:0-2388 GCA_043744055.1 Magnetospirillum sp. | reverse complement strand
CCCTTGACCCCATTCCTAATATACCAGCGGGATCAAAGGGCCTCGGCCCTTTGCGGGCCTGGGCGGAGCCCACATTCTATCTCGTAGAGTTTTCGAATTCTCAAGGCGGGAGAGTATATAACAATTCCCGTCAGCTTAGTGACGCGCGGCTTCCATGGCCTCGGCGATCAGCACCAGACGTTCGGCCTGGGTCTTTTCACGATCGGTCTTGGCATCACTCAGCGCGTCATTGGCGGCCTTCTTACGGGCTTCAGCCATATCGGCAGTGATATCGCCAACCGGAATAGCCTCTTCGGCTAAAACGGTGATGCGCTCTTCGTTGACCTCGGCGAAACCGCCAGCAACGAAGATGCTGCTGGAAATCTTGCCGCCGTCATGAACGACGATAACGCCGGGACGGACGGTGGTGATCATCGGAGCGTGAAGGGCCAGAGCACCGAAGTCGCCTTCGCTCCCCGGAACCACCACCATGTCCACCGACGACGAAATCAGAAGTTTCGCCGGCGACACCAACTCGAATTGGATCTTCTCGGCCATGCCGCAGTTCCTTATGGCAACATACGGCAAGCCGCCAATGCGGCTTGCCGTACTAAACTAATTAGGCCGCTTCGGCCGCCATCTTCTTGGCCTTCTCGATCACTTCTTCGATGCCGCCAACCATGTAGAAGGCGGATTCGGGCAGGTGATCGTATTCGCCAGCGACAATGGCCTTGAAGCCCTTGATGGTTTCTTCGAGCGAAACCAGCTTGCCCGGCGAGCCGGTGAAGATTTCAGCCACGTGGAACGGCTGGGACAAGAAGCGCTGGATCTTACGAGCGCGGGTCACCACCAGCTTATCTTCTTCCGACAGCTCATCCATGCCCAGAATGGCAATGATGTCTTGCAGGGACTTGTAGGTCTGCAAGATGCGCTGCACGTCGCGAGCGGTCTGATAGTGATCGGCACCGACAACGCGGGGGTCGAGAACGCGCGAAGTTGAGTCCAGCGGATCCACGGCCGGGTAGATACCCAGCTCGGCGATCTGACGGTTCAGCACGGTGGTGGCGTCCAAGTGGGCGAACGACGTGGCCGGAGCAGGATCGGTCAGATCATCGGCAGGCACATAAATGGCCTGCACCGAGGTGATGGAACCCTTCTTGGTCGAGGTGATGCGTTCTTGCAGAGCGCCCATGTCGGTGGCCAGGGTCGGCTGATAACCCACGGCGGACGGGATACGACCCAGCAGAGCGGACACTTCGGAACCGGCCTGGGTGAAGCGGAAGATGTTGTCCACGAAGAACAGCACGTCCTGGCCTTCGACGTCGCGGAAATATTCAGCAACGGTCAGACCGGACAAAGCGACACGGGCACGGGCACCCGGAGGCTCGTTCATCTGGCCATAGACCAGGGCCACCTTGGAACCGGGGCCATCCAGCTTGATAACGCCGGATTCGATCATTTCGTGATAGAGATCGTTGCCTTCACGGGTACGCTCACCAACACCGGCGAACACGGAATAACCACCATGCGCCTTGGCGATGTTGTTGATCAGTTCCATGATGAGCACGGTCTTACCCACGCCAGCACCGCCGAACAGGCCGATCTTGCCACCCTTACAGTAGGGAGCCAGCAGATCGATGACCTTAATGCCGGTCACCAGAATTTCGGTCTCGGTGGACTGATCGACGAAATCGGGGGCGGGGGCATGGATCGGCAGGGTGGTCTTGTTGCCGATGGGGCCACGCTCGTCGATGGGCTCGCCGATCACGTTGATGATGCGGCCCAGGGTTTCGGGACCAACCGGCATGCGGATGGCGTCACCGGTATCAACCACTTCAGTGCCGCGGGTCAGGCCATCGGTGGAGTCCATGGCGATGGTGCGCACGGTGGACTCGCCCAAATGCTGAGCGACTTCGAGAACCAGCTTCTTGCCCTGGTGATCGAGGTGGAGAGCGCTGAGGATGGCCGGTAGCTGGCCGTCGAAGCGCACGTCCACGACGGCGCCCAGGACCTGGGTGATCGTGCCGACGTTCTTGTTTGCCATGGTGTGCTCCTAGTCTTCCGTCACAGCGCTTCGGCGCCGGAGATGATTTCGATCAGTTCCTTGGTGATCTGAGCCTGACGCGATCTGTTGTACTTGATCGCCAAGGCATTGATCATGTCGCCCGCGTTACGGGTGGCATTATCCATCGCGGTCATGCGCGCGCCTTGTTCGCCGGCCGCATTCTCAAGCAAGGCGTTCAGGACCAGGAATCGGATCGACTGCGGGATGAGCTTGGAGAGAAGTTCGGCGGGAGAAGGATCGAACAACACCGAAGACGCCGCCGCTCCCCGACTGCCGGAGTGCGAGGCCGGGAATAGGCGCATGGCCTGCGGAGTCTGGGTGAGGGCGGATTGGAAGCTGTTGTT
>JAYTWE010000420.1:0-5744 GCA_043744055.1 Magnetospirillum sp. | reverse complement strand
AGGATGGGCTGCTTGCCGCCCTCCAGGTCGATGATGGATAGCCGGTTCTGGACGAAGCCCACGGTGCCGCTGACATAGCGTCCACGCCCGTCGGGGCCGCGATGGCCCAAGGCGTCGGCCAGACGGTCCAGAACGCCTTCGTCGGGCGGTGTGTCCGCATTCATCAGGCCGGCAATGCCGCACATCAGCGTTTCACCTTATGGAAAAAGTCCAGATAGAGCGCCACCACGGCGGCTTCGGTGAATTGAGTTTCATAGGCTTTGCGTCCGGCCTCGGCCAGGGCGGCGGCGGTCTGGGGTTCGGCGATCAGGCGGCGGATGGCCTCGGCCATGGCCTTGTGGTCGTCAATGGGAGTCAGCAGCCCGTCCACGCCATGGGTAATCAACTGGCAAGGCCCCTGTGAGGCGCAAGCGATCACCGGCTTGGCGGCGGCCCAGGCTTCAATGACCACATTGCCCAGGGGCTCGTGCCGTGACGGGCAGACAAAGATATCGCCGCTGGCGTAGAGGGCGGCCACATCGTCGCGCCAGCCCAAGAAGCGGAGGCGGGGCTTGATGCCCAGGCGGGTGGCCAAAGCCTCCAACTCGGTCCGCAACGGGCCTTCGCCCGCGATCCACAGATAGCAGTCGTGGACCTGCTCCATGGCCTTCAGCAGAGTATCGAAGCCTTTATTTTGGTGCAGCCGTCCCATGGCCACCACCAGCGGGGCTCCGGGTGGGGTGTCCTGGGATGTGCGGGAGACTGGCTTGGCTTTGGCATCGGCCACGAAATTGGGAACGTAATGGGCGCGCTCGGCAGGCCAGCCTTGTTCGATGATCCAGTCGCGGATATGGGGGGTGTTGCCGATCAGGTGGTCGCAATTGCGGTAGTATTTCAGGTCGTAATAGCCGCCCAGCCGCCCCACCCGCACATAGTCGCCCTTGGGAACGAATTTAGAGGCGCGGTTCATCCAACTGAGCACCAGATCGGGCTTGAAGGCCTTGACCTCCTGGGCGAAGCGCCAGCGGGTGACAAGGTCCAGCGCCCCGCCGAAGGGCAGCTCCGCCACATCCACTCCACCCGCGCGCAGCAGTTCGGCGCGTTTGGCATTGGTGCGGATCAGAACCCGCTGTTCCACTCCGGCGCGGGTCAGGGCTGGGGCCAGCCTCTCGAAGAAGGCCTCGGCCCCGCCATGGGGAGCCCCGGCCATGGCTTGAAGCAGACGGGTCACTTCAGCCAGCCTTCCAGCGTGGTCGCGGCGTTCTCCCAGGTCCGGTCTTTATAGAGGGCGCGGGCTTCATCGCCCATGGCGCGGCGCACCGAATCATCGTTCAGCAGCAAGGCGGCCAGATTGGCGAAAGCGTCGTCGTCGGGGGCCACATAGGCGCTGACTCCGTCAGTGATCCGTTCGGCGGTCGCCCCCAAGGGCCGCACCACGGCGGGGCAACCGCTGGCCTGACTCTCCATCAAGGTGAAGCAGCCCATGTCATCGGCATGACCGGGAAACAGATGGACGCTGGCCTCCTGATACGCCACCGCCATCAAGAAGTCGCCCTGGGGCCGGTTGATGACCACGCCTTGGGCCTGGGCCGCGATGGCCTTTTCCGCCAGGGGCTTCATGGCCTCATCCACATCACCGCCTTCGGCGGCGGCGGCCAGGGTGTTGGAATAAAGGTGCAGTTCCGCCTCGGGGGCCTTGGGCCGGATGCGGGTGATCCACAGGTCCAGCAGCCAGTCGAGGCCATGGGCGGGATGGGTGGTGACCATGGCCCGAGGCGGGGATTTGGGCCGGGGCTCGCCCGCCAGGAAGTCAGAGCGCACGGCGGAGGGCAGTAATCCAGCTTGAAGCCCACGGGCCTGGAAGTCGCGGGCCTGGGCCTCGGCGGAAAGCAGGATCAGGGGCTTATGGCTGGCCAGCATCTCGCGGGTGGCGGTACGTTCCAGCAGACGGCCCGGCCCGGTGAACCACAAGACCCGCTTATCGGCCTGGCGGATGAATTCCAGCAGGGATGGCTTACGAAACGCGATCAGGACATCGGTTCGCAGCGGCTTCTTGCCGTCGAAAGTCTCCCACTGCGCTCCTTCCACATACATGCCCCAACGGCAGCGGTTGAAGGCCTGGACCGTATGGCCGCGCCGCGCCAAGGCGCCCGGCAGTGAAGCAAAAGCCTTCTCCGCTCCACCAAGGGGGCGGCTGGAGGCACTGTACCCATCAAAGGGAATGGAATCATCGACAAGGGTGATATGCATGGTCCAACTCTTATACGGCGGCATTGATGCCTTGTCATCCGGTGCGGTTTGTCTCACCCTTTGCAACTTGGATTGGTTTGGAGAGCTGAGACATGGCTGACAATGTATTCGTGCGTCTCGACCAGCGTGCCGTCATCGAAGTGGGGGGCGAGGACCGGCGCGGCTTTCTTCAGGGCTTGGTCTCCAACGACATGAACAAGGTGGCCCCGGACCGGGCGGTCTATGCCGCGTTGCTGACGCCTCAGGGTAAGTTTCTGTTCGATATGTTCGTGGTGGAAATGGGCAATGTCTTCTTGCTGGATGTGGAAGCGGCCCGCGCCGAAGACCTGCGCAAGAAGCTGTCCATGTACAAGCTGCGGGCTCAGGTTACCGTCGCCATTGCCGCCAATATGGGTGTGTTCGCTGTTCTTGGCGTAGGAGCGGCCGAGGAATTGGGGGTTGCTACCGATGCGGGGGCGGCCGAGGAATTTGCTGGCGGGATTGCCTTTGTCGATCCTCGTCATGCCGATGCCGGGCTGCGGGCCTTGCTGTCCCTGGACGGTGGTCCTCGGGTGCTGGAAGCCAATGATTTTGTTCCCACTGGATTCGAGGTTTGGGACGAGGCCCGTATCCGCCTCGGTCTGCCCGACGGCTCGCGTGATCTGGAAGTGGACAAAGGGATACTACTGGAAAACGGCTTTGACGAGCTGAACGGCGTTGATTTCCAGAAGGGCTGTTATATGGGCCAAGAGCTGACGGCGCGGACCAAGTATCGCGGTCTGATCCGTAAGCGGTTGATGCCGGTGGAGATCAATGGGCCGGTTCCTGCTTCTGGCGCTGAAATCCGCTTTGGCGATGCCGAGGCGGGCGAGATGCGTTCAAGCTGTGGCCGGGTCGGGCTGGCTCTGATTCGGCTGGAACAGTTCAAGGCTTCCGGCGGAATGGGGCTGACCAGCGGCGCCGCAACCCTGGACGCCATGAAGCCTAAATGGGTGGTGTTTCCCGAAGTGGAGTAGGCGTATCAAGCGCTGCCATCCAGGGAAGGTCAGGGCTGCGGTCGAAAAAGGCGCTCAGGTGAATGGCGTCAGCCAGGCGGGCCTGATATTCCTCACGCGAGATCTCGATCGCTCCGAATCGCTGGAGGTGGTCGGTGACGAATTGTACGTCCAGCAAGGTGAAGCCGCCCTGTTTCAGTCGAGCCACCAAATGGACCAGGGCGACTTTGGAGGCATCGGTCTCGCGCGAGAACATGCTTTCACCGCAAAATGCTCCGCCTAATGCCACTCCATAAAGACCGCCCACCAAGCGTCCGTCTCTCCAGGTCTCCACCGAATGGGCTAAACCCAGCTGGTGGAGTTCCACGAACAGCCGCACGATTTCTTCATTGATCCAGGTATCGGGGCGGTCGTCGGCTGCCTCGCCGCAGACCCGCATGACCTGCTCGAAGGCGGTGTCGCAGCGGATTTCAAAGTGCTTGGATCGCAGGGTCTTCTGAAGGCTTTTGGAGATGTGGAACGCCTCCAGCGGAATGATCGCGCGCTGTTCCGGGTCGATCCAATAGAGCTTCGGGTCGTCACGGCTGCGGGCCATGGGGAAAATTCCCATGGAATATGCACGCAGCAACAGGTTTGACGTCAGTGGCCCCATGCCTAATATCTACCCCATTCGGCCCAAGGAGAAAATGAGAATTCGGTGTCTGACGGGGCGAGAATCTTGCCGCAAGTCGCGCATGCCCATATAATAAGCTCACAACATATCATGCATAAAATATAAGCATTTGAGCGCGGGGCGGCATGAAGTCGGAAAAGTTGCAGTGGGAGTTCTGGAGTGAAGACCTGGCCGTGGGTCATGCTGCCGTGGATGATGACCACAAGCGCATTCTCCAGTTCATCGCCCGGCTCCAGACGGCCTTCACCATGGGGGAGGATGAGCAGGTGGTCGCCGACGGGATCACCGTTCTCGCCGATTACTCCAACAGCCATTTCCTGCGGGAAGAGCGCATGCTGGAAGCGGCGGGATACCTCCATCTGCGTCACCACCAAGCCCGTCATGAAAGCTTTCGCAGTTATGTGGCCTATGCCACCAGTGCCGAACATCCCATCGACCAGGGGGAGCTGTTGTCCTATCTGGTGGATTGGTGGGTGGGGCATATCGCTTCCGAGGACAAGATGTATCGCTCCGCCCTGGTGGGTAAGGATGCGCTGATCTCGGCGGCCTTCGCCGAGGAAAGATCAGTGGAATGAGGATCGTGTATACCCCCATCCTGGCGGTGGACAGTTATAAGGCCAGCCATAAATGGCAATATCCCGACGGCACCGATTATGTGTCGTCCTATGTGGAGGCCAGGGCCAATAACAGTGGCCTCGATCTGCCGGGAGCGGTCTTTTTCGGACTACAGCCTTTGCTGCGGCAAATGGCCGAGACTCCCATCACCGCTGCCCATATCGCCCGTGCCGCAGCTCTCTTCGCCGGTCATGGCGTCCCGTTCTTTGAGGAAGGTTGGCGCTGGATCTTGGATCAGCATCAAGGGCGTCTTCCGGTGGAAATCCGCGCCGTTTCCGAAGGCACGGTGGTGCCGTTCGGCAATGCGGTGGTTCAGCTGGTCAACACTGATCCCAAGGCATTCTGGTTGACCTCATATCTGGAGACCGCTCTTCACCGGGCCGTCTGGTACGGCTCTACCGTGGCGACGATATCTTGGGCGGTGAAGCAGATTCTGCGGGAGTTTTGGATTAAGACCTCGGATGCTCCGGTGGAAAGCCTGGATTTCAAGCTCCACGATTTCGGTGCGCGTGGGGCGTCCTCGGCGGAAAGCGCCGCCCTGGGCGGTATGGCCCATCTGGTAAATTTTAAGGGAACCGATACGGTGGAAGCCTTGCTGGCTGCCGATGAGTTCTATGGTGAGCCCATGGCCGGGTTCTCCATTCCGGCCGCCGAGCATTCCACCATCACCAGCTGGGGCCGCGACGGTGAACTGGCCGCCTATGCCAATATGCTCAGTCAGTTTGGCGGGCCGGGGCGGTTGGTGGCGGTGGTGTCGGATTCCTACGATATCTTCCATGCGGTGGAAAAGCTGTGGGGGCAGGAATTGCGGGCTCAGGTGTTGGATATGGGCGGAACCCTGGTGATCCGCCCCGATTCAGGCGATCCCGTCGAGGTGGTTGCCAGGGTGCTGCATCTGGCGGCCGAGGCTTTCGGCACCATGATCAATTCCAAGGGATATCGGGTGCTGAATCCCGCAGTCCGGGTGATCCAGGGTGATGGGGTCAATCCCCATTCCATTCGCGCGATCTTGAACCGCATGGATGCTGATGGTTTTGCCATCGACAATATCGCATTTGGCATGGGCGGCGCTTTGTTGCAAAAAGTGAACCGCGATACTTTCTCTTGGGCCATGAAGGCTTCCGCCATTGGCATCGGCGGGCAGTGGCGCGATGTCTATAAGGCCCCGGTCACCGATCAGGGTAAGGGGTCCAAGCGCGGTCGTCTCGCTCTGACCTGCCGCGAGGGCGAGGGGTGGCGGACGGTTCCTCTGG
>JAYTWE010000419.1:0-4885 GCA_043744055.1 Magnetospirillum sp. | reverse complement strand
TGTTCTCGCCGCGTCCTACACCCTTGCTTATCGCTATGTCTTGATGGTGTCGCTGCCTCACGGCGTCGGGTTCGCCCTGCTCCCCCTCGCTGTCAATGTCTTTGTGGGACGGCTTGGGCGGCCGCGCTATCTGGTGTGGGTCTCGGCTGTGGCCGTCTTGAATGCGATTAGCTTCACGCCCAGCACCTCGGGTCAGGCTCTGGGGCTCTGCCTTGTCATCGCATGGTTGGCCGAAGGAGCGAAGAAGCCTCTCAGCTTCCTCCTCGGCCTTATTATTCTGGCCATTCCAACCCTGGTTAATTATGGCGATTGGCTGTTGGCCATCGCTGCGAATGCCAGCTTAAGTCTGCGTGCCGATATTGATCTGTCGAGCGGTTTGGCGGATTTGCCGGTTCTGCTGGAGAAATATTTCACTGCCCGTAATCCCGAAGCGGTGCCCGCCGTGCTGGCCTCATTGGCCTTGATCTGGGTGTTCGGGCGTAAAATACCGATTCGTGCAATCTTCATGCTGGGGGCGGCTTATTGCATCGGGCCGATTTTGAACATTCTACCGTGGCGCTCCTTTGGGCTCGGGCTTCTGGCCAGCTTGGACTTCACCTACAGCATCTATGCCTTTCCGGCGCTGCTGATCTTGGTGGAAGCCCGCGCCGCCGCCGCTTGGCGGGCTGCCGGGGCGCCAGCGGCCTGGCGTTGGTTGACGCCGCCGGTCCTGATTGCCGCCCTGGTGGCGGGGCAGTTCGTTTGGTTCAAGCTGAATGCCGGAGCGCAATTGCTGGCCAGTGGCGGTCAGTCCATTTATAGAGGCTACGCGGACTTGGCCCGGCGGGATTGGCGGCCCGACCACCCGTTTCGGGTGGCGACCATTCCCTATCGTCTCGATTCTAATACCGTGACCACCTATGGCTTGGAGTCCGCCGATGGCGTCGTGAACATCTCGCCGGGCAATCGGGGGCGTTATTGGCTCCATGCCTTGACCCACCGCAATCCCGGTGTCTTCGGGGGGCAGATGAATATCGCCTACCAGGGCGATATGGATTTCTTGTGCTGCCGCAGCTATGACGCCGAGGCCAAGCTGGATCTGGATGCGCTGAAGCTGATTAATGTGGAGTTCATCATCAGTGTCCTGCCTCTGTATGGTGGCGGCTTGACTCAGGTGGCGGGAGCCGCCGAGTCGGCGGTTCCTCCTCGGCGGGATGACAGCGCCATGGACAAGGTTCAAGGGCTTGTCCAAGCCCTGATTAAGCCGGAACTGCATATCTACCGTATTCCTGGCGCCATGCCGCGCGCCTATGTGGCTCAGGGGCTGATGGATTGGCCGAGCAACGGGGATGTGGCGGCCCAGTATCGTGATGTGGTCGCACGGGGCTTGCTCGGCGTGGTTTCGCTGACGACGGACAATGTCGTTCGGCTAAGTGGGGGTATCGGGAGTGGCCGCGTGGTTGCGGTTCGATCCGTGCGGGATGGCTATGATCTGGAGACCGATTTACCGGGTGGCGGAGTGGTGGTGATTAATGCCGCCTTCACGCCCTTTTGGCACGCGAGAGCCGACGATCAGCCGGTAACACTGGTGGAGGCCAACGGAGCCCAGATGGCTGTCCGGGTTCCGGCGGGAACCCGGAATCTAGAGTTGCGCTATCAGCGTCCCTCGCTGCTGACGAGGTCAGCGCCGTAGCGCGGCGATGATTGCGGGACCGTCGCAAACGACGCGGTTTGCTGCCGCGTTTGGTAAGGCGCGTGACGGACACGACGGCGTCATGTTTGAGTTGGTGCCGATAGTTAAAGCATACCATACTGCTGGAATCATTCGAGTCTAATAGGAGCCTCCATGGCGCTGAAACTCCCCAAATTGACCGGACCCAGCGTTGAACCCGCTTCGGGCGGTCCGGCGGCGCAGTTGGTGATTTTGCTGCATGGCGTCGGCGTCGATGGCAATGATCTGATCGGACTGGCTCCATTCCTGTCATCGATCTTGCCCGATGCCGCTTTTGTCGCCCCTGATGCGCCCGAAGCTTTTGATATGGCTCCATTTGGCCGCCAGTGGTTCAGTCTGCAAGACCGCACCGCCTCGGTGATCGCCGCCGGAGTTCGGGCCTCCGCTCCTATCCTCGATGCATATATTGATGAACAACTGGCCCTGTGGGGCGTCAATGATTCCGATCTGGCCCTGGTTGGGTTTAGTCAGGGGACTATGATGGCGCTCCACGTGGCTCTGCGTCGGGCCAAGCCCCCTGCCGCCGTGGTGGGGTTTTCCGGCGCTCTGGTGGACGCGGCCTCGTTGGCCACCGAGATCACCGCCAAGCCGAGGGTTCTGCTGATCCATGGTGAAGATGACGAGGTGGTCAATCCTGCCAGTCTGCCCACGGCCGAAAATGCCCTGGCCGCCGTTGGCGTCCCGGTTCTGACCGAGCTTCGTCCCGGCTTGGGGCATGGTATCGACGGAGTGGGAGCCCAGTTGGCGCTTAAATTTCTCGGCCAAACTTTTGGAATCTGACAATTGCACGATCTAGGGCTTGCATTCAGGGGCCATGAGTCCGTATTTTCCGGGCGGGAGATCGGCGACGGACGGACTTGTCGCCAACCCGGTCAGGTCCGGAAGGAAGCAGCCGTAACGATTTTCGGTCCGGGTCGTTGTCCGGTCTCCCACCCTTCCCTCTCTACTTCAACTCGGATTGCGGTCGATCATGAGCTTTCGTGACGCCCTTTTTGTCGCGGCCGCGGCCACTACCATTACGATTGCGGCTTCGGATGGGCTTGCGCGAGACGTGAATATGGCCATTGGCCTGTCACTATCGCCCTATGTCATTCCCGATGAGCTGCGAGGGATGGAATACGATATCGCCAAGGAAGCCTTGGCCTTGGAAGGCCATGTCTTGCTGCCTCATTTCGTGCCGCTGGTGCGGGTGGCGAAGGAAATCGAGGCAGGTCAGACCGATGCCGCCTTGACCCAAAAGATGGATTCGGGGATCGGCGGTTATTACTCCGACGTTTATATCACCTATCAGAACTTCGCCATCACCCTGGCATCGCACAATCTGAAGATCGACCGACTGTCCGATCTGGCGGGTAAGTCCATCATCGCCTTCCAGAGAGCCGCCATGGTTCTAGGACCGGAATTCAAGGCCTCGGTCAGCAACAATCCCAAGTACCGCGAGGAGGCCAAGCAGATTGTCCAGCCGACCATGTTGTTCCATGGTCGTACCGATGTTGTAATTGCCGACCGTAATATTTTTGCGTGGTTCACTCGGTTTCCAGAGGTGAGCGCCAAGTCCGACACGACCCAGCCGCTTCACTTTCACCCCCTCTTTCCTCCGACCGATTATCGGGTGGCGTTTCGCGAGGCCAACTTGCGCGACGATTTTAACCGAGGCTTGACCAAGCTGAAGGTAAGCGGAGAATATGGCCGCATCATACAGCGATATAGTCCCTTGATGGCGGGTGAGTAGCCTTATTGCCGCCAGAAGGTTGGTACGAACAAGACCAACACCGTGAACATCTCCAATCGGCCAAACAGCATTCCGCCGCTCAACAGCCATTTGGCGGCGTCGGGCAGCCCGGCATAAGAGCCGCCTGGACCGATCTCATTGCCCAGGCCCGGCCCCAGATTGGCCAAGGCAGAGGCCGCCCCGGAAATCGCGGTGGTGAAGTCCAGCCCCAGGAAGGCCAAAGCCATGGATAACATGGCGAAGGATAAGGCGTAGACGAACAAAAATCCCATGACCGAGGCCAGGACGTCTTCCGGGATTTGCCGCCGATTGAAGGTCGCGATCAAGACCGCATGGGGGCGCAGTAAGCGCCGCATCTGCACTAATGCATCCGCAAACAAGAACTGGAAACGAAAGACCTTGACCCCGCCCGAGGTCGATCCCGCACAGCCGCCGACAAAGGCCAGGAAGAACAGGATCGCCGCCGGAAGGCCGCCCCAATTGCCGTATTCCAGAGTAAAGAGTCCGGTTCCGGTCATGACTGAAATGGCGGTAAAGCTGCCCGAGCGTAACGCGTCCAACGGTGCTAGGCCACGACTGGCCGCCAACCAGGCTGAAACCCCAAGGCATCCCATGGCCATCAAGCCGAAATACCAGCGCAATTGACCATCCTTCAGCACCGCCTTGGTATTGCCTTGGATCAACTGGAAGAACAGCAGGAATGGCAAGCCTCCCGCCACCATACCCATTATGATGATGAGTTCGACAATGGGATTGTCAAAGTGACCGATCGACGCATCCGAAGTGGAAAATCCACCGGTTGAAATGGTGGCCATGGCATGGGCCAATGCCTCGAATCCGGTCAGGCCTGCCCCCCACAACAGCAAAGCCAAGCCGCCGGTCAGTGCCACGTAAACTCCAAGAATCACCGAGGCGATCCGCCGCGCCCGCGAACTGGCGCGTTCGGTCGGGCCGGGAACTTCCAACCGGAACATCTGCATGCCGCCAATGGCGAGATTGGGGAGGATCGCCACCGCCATGGCGATGGTTCCGATGCCCCCCAACCAATTGAGCAAGACCCGCCATAGCAAGAGACCGCGCGGCATTCCGTCCAGCCCGTGAATCACCGTGGCGCCGGTGGAGGTGAGGCCGCTGACAGCCTCGAAGGCGGCATCGGTGAAAGACAATTGCAACGGCCCATACATGAAGGGAAGCGCTGCGAACAGCCCCGGCACCAGCCAACCGAACGTGACGGACAGATAGGTCTGACGCACGTTCCGGCGTTGTGTCTTGGTCTCGGTTCCCAGCACCAGCAGCAAACCGGCGAAGAGGGTCAGACCGCTTGAGACCGCGAAGACCCGCCACTCCGCATGATTATCGCGAAAATCCAACAGGGCCGGCATCACCATGGCTGCCGCCAGCATGCAAAGCAGCGCACCGATCACATAAAAAATAGGACGAAG